>JAKSBJ010000327.1 GCA_022361195.1 Flavobacteriales bacterium | reverse complement strand
TTTAGCATGATATCCTAACTCTTTTGCTTTGTGAGTTAAGTAGTAAGGATCTACACCAATACAGTGTCCTCCCACCAATCCCGGACGGAAGTTTAAGAAATTCCATTTTGTTCCGGCAGCTTCCAAAACATCGTAGGTGTTGATTCCCAATCGGTTAAAAATGATTGAAAGTTCATTGATTAACGCAATGTTGACATCACGTTGAGTATTTTCTATAATTTTTGCAGCCTCAGCAACTTTGATCGATGCAGCTCTATGAACACCTGCTGTTACAACCAACTCATAGGTCTTAGCAATATCTTCAGCTGATTCTTTATCGCATCCCGAAGAAACTTTAACAATAGAAGCCAAAGTGTTTACCTTGTCTCCTGGGTTAATTCGCTCTGGGGAATATCCTACTTTAAAGTCTTCTTTGAATTTTAATCCAGATTCTTGTTCCAATACTGGAATACAATCTTCCTCTGTACATCCGGGGTAAACAGTTGATTCGTAAACCACGTAATCTCCTTTTTTCAAAACTTTACCAACCGTTGTACTAGCTCCTATTAGTGGAGTCAAATCTGGTTCTTTACTAGCATCAATTGGGGTTGGAACTGCAACAACGTAAAACGAAGCTGCTTTTAAATCTTCCAAACTTGCTGTAAATTCAATATCACACCCTTCAAAATCAGAAGCTTCTAATTCATTGGAAGGGTCAATATTGTTCTTCATCATATCAACTCTTTTTTGGTTGATATCAAATCCTATAACCTTGATTTTTTTAGCAAATTCAAGGGCAATTGGTAAACCAACATATCCAAGACCTATAACGGCTAATGTAGCCTCTTTATTTACAAGTTTGTCGTAGATTGAACTCATCTGGTAGTATAATTTTCAGTGTCATATCCCTACAAAGGCAGGGTGGCAAATTTAGTTTTTATTTTTTAATTGGGCATCTCTCACGGCATAGATACGCTCTATTATCTCTACAACCTTTAAACCTTCCAGTGCATTGGTAGATGGAGAGGTTCTTTGTTTGAGTGAATTGACCACATTTTCAATGACATAATGATGATTGGCTGCAGAGCCTTTATAAGCTCCATAATCGTTTGCCGGATTGGATGGAGGAAGTTCGGGCATTTCGTAATTTTCGATATTACAAACTTCAATTTCGTTCATGTATTGTCCACTAATTTTTACCGAACCTTTACTTCCGATAATGGTCATTGAGCTTTCTAAATTACTTTCCCAAACTGCGGTTGAATAGTTTAAAGATCCCATTCCACCATTTATAAAATCAAAGGAAACAAACCCAGAGTCTTCAAACTCAGTGAGGTTTTGATGATTGAAATCGTTGAATTTTCCCTGAATGTTGGTAATGTCTCCAAATAACCAAAACATGATGTCAACAAAGTGAGAGAATTGGGTAAATAGTGTTCCTCCGTCTAACTCCTGGGTTCCCTTCCATCCATTGGGTTGATAATAGCGATCATCACGATTCCAGTAGCAATTGAGTTGAACCATGAAAATCTCTCCCATAATTCCTTGCTCAATCACTTCCTTAATCCAAACAGAAGGAGGAGAGTAACGATTTTGCATGACACAAAATACTTGCTTTGAATTTTTAAGGGCGTTGTAAATAACCTTTTCGCATTTGTCCTTTGAAAGACCCATTGGTTTTTCGCAAACTACATGCTTTCCCGCTTCAATGGACATATTAGCCTGGTCTGAGTGAAGACCATTTGGGGTACAAATGGCTACTACTTCATACTCCAATTCACTTTCTAATAATTCTTCAAGTGATGAAAAGAATGGAATGTTCTCAAACTTTCCAAGCTCCAAATCTGATTTCGGACGGCTGTCAACCAGGGCAACCAGTTCTGATTCGGAATTACGTTGAATCATAGTAGCGTGCCGTTTACCAATGTGTCCACAACCTACTACGGCAAATTTTATAATATCTTTTTCGTCTGTCATATAAAGGACGGATCAAGTTAGAGGTTCAATTTTACCTTCTTTTAGTTGGTACTTTTCGTGACTTTCGGGGCAGGTAGCAGTTTGATCTGCTCCAAATTCCAGTTTGCAACCATGCGTGCTTACCCAACCCATTTGTTTTGCCGGATTTCCAACCAAAAGTGCAAAGGCAGGAACATCTTTTGTAACAACAGCTCCAGCACCTATTAACGCGTACTCGCCAATAGTATTGCCACAAACAATGGTCGCATTAGCACCAATTGTTGCACCTTTTTTTACGAGCGTTTTTTGGTATTGATTCCGGCGATTTACGGCCGATCTGGGATTGATAACATTGGTGAAAACAGCGGATGGACCTAGAAAAACATCGTCTTCACATTCCGCTCCTGTGTAAACAGAAACGTTATTCTGTACTTTAACATTATTACCCAGAATTACCTGAGGGGAAATCACCACATTTTGCCCGATGTTACAATTAAGGCCAATTTTACTCTCGGGCATAATGTGGCTAAAATGCCAGATTTTAGTTCCGCTTCCAATTTCACAACCGTCATCAACAACGGCTGTTTCATGTATAAAGTAATCTTTTTCCTGACTCATTTAAATCTTACTGACTCTAATGACCGCCTTTTTACCCTCTGATTCAATGTGGAAATAATAAATTCCATCGGCCAGAGCGGTAATATCTATTTCGGCCATTGAATTGTCTAAAACAAATGTATCAAAAACTACACTTCCATTAACATCATAAGCCTTTATAGCTATTTTGTTTCGGATTTCACCAAGGTCGATATTAAATACCCCTTTGGTAGGGTTTGGATACAATAAAATACTGTGTTCGAAATCGTTCTCCAAAATGGCAGAGGTATTAATGGTAAAACAAGCCGAGGTATCGATACAATAATCGTTGTTTAGAATAACCGCGAAATCTCCATCAACAGGAGTGGTATAGGCTTGATCCGTTGCACCAGGAATCAAACTCCAGTCAGAGCAATCAATCCATTGGTAATCGGCAACTTCCTCTTCAGCGGTTAATGTCATTACATCCGTCGCAACATCAAGGTTGAAAGAATGTACATAAAGTGCTCCCGGATAATCATACACAGCCGGAACACCATATTTGTAAAGTGTTATTTGCAGATCGTAATTTCCTCCCTCAAGAATTGCAAGAGTCCCATCTTCTCCCGTAAACGAAAAAGAGTCTGTACCGTTGGAGAAGGTCCATTGAATAGAGTCAGCCGTTTCTCCACAATATTCAAAACTAACTTCATCATTCTTGCAAATGGTATCGTTGCTCATTTCATAGCCAATCATATCCGGATATCCTCTAACAATAATTGTGTAATCTTCTACCTCTCCAGCAATAATACCACACGGAGTAGGAGGAGTGTCCCAATACAAGTTTCTCACCCGCATGCGAACCGGAATATCAGTATAGAATTCAACATCCGGAACCGTAAATTCACCAAAAGATTCAAAAGTAGAGAGGTTAATCTCACTCATTAAAATGAACTCCTCATCTTCAAAGCTTCCATTGTGATTATAATCGATCCAGGCTCCACAGGTATCTGGATTCCATGCGTAGTTTAAGCCTAGTTCTAAGGTGTAGGTTGAATCTTCCCACAGTTCAATTTCGACAGCAGTAAAGTCTCCATAGTATTCCTGTCCACTTGGGTTAGAGACTCCGTTAAGTTCCATATAATTCAAATAGTCCGATCCGGTTCCAGGATGTCCTTCGGCAATACAATAACCAAATGGTTGAACTTCATACATGAATTTGTATGTTTCTGTGGTGTCTCCTGATTCTCCAATTGCAAAAACTTTAAAGAAAACCTTGGTTCCTTCATCCATAGCTGGAATTGGTTTCACGGTTTTCCAGGTACTGTCTTCGTAATTGTACATTTCAATGGTATTTTCAAATGTAGGAGCGTCAACTGACCATTGACAATAAACTTCAGATAATTCACCATCATAAGATATAATGGCTGATACCAATTGAGGATTTTCATCGGTCGGAACTTCAAAGGTTGGTTTATCCGAATTCCAGCATTCCAAAATCGCTGGATAATCTTGTCGACCTACTAATGTATATTCCCAAAGACCACTTCCCCAGGTTGCTCCTCTAAGTGTGTTTGATCCCCAAACAACTTCTAACTCACGCGTGGATACATTTGGTAGGTCTTCGTTGTAAAGTGTCCAAAGTCCACCACCAATTGGCATTGTGAAAACACCGATTTCCGCTCCAAGGTAAATGTTAGATTCATCTGTATGATCAATGACTACTGATCGAATGGGCATGTTTCCTAAATTATAGGTGATATTTGACCAACTGCCTCCTTGATCGTATGAGATAAATACCTTTTGTCCATCTTCTTGATAATGACCATAAGTAACCACAATAACATTGTCATCATTGGGGTCAAAAGCAATATCAGTAATCGAATAATTAGGTAATCCTGTACCAATATCAGCGAAGGAAACTCCTTGGTTATATGAAATTGCAATGTCGTCATTGTTGCTGAGTACAATAATGTTGGAGTTATTTTCGGCAATAGTTCCAAAGTCCATTGTACCACCAAATGAAGGGCTTCCCATCATGGTCCAACTCGATCCAAAATCTTCTGACCTCCACACATTTTCTCCAACCGAGTAAACTGTCATTTGATCGTTAGGGTCGTAAAACAATGGTGCGATCCACCCACCATTTTGACCAGAAGGAGTGGCTCCTGATTGTGTTGTTCCGCCAGTTAAAGTTCGTCTTCTACCACCATATTGTAAACTTGTGATCATGTAATCATCTTGCAAGGGATGAATAATACCTTCCATTCCGTCAGCACCATAAAACTCTACCCAGGTATCTTTCTTTTTAATGGAGGTTCCATTGTCCTGCGAACCAGCAATAGACCGATAATGATTGGACTGGCTAACTCCCAAATTATAGTTCTCACGAATGTTGACGTCGTTGGTCAAAATTTCCCAGGTGGTTCCATTATCATATGAGCGAACAAAGAGCCCGTCTGAACTTAAATAAAAAACACCATCGTAACATTTTGCTTCTCTCAAATCAGCATGGACATAATCTCCCGACCAATAATCGGCAGCGCTCATAGTCCAGCCTGCACTCAAAGAGAAAGTTTGCCCTCCGTTTAATGATTTGTAGGTGTTCAGATAACCGTAAATCATTACAGAAGTATCAAGATCATTCACCACAAAACCATCGCAACTTCCTGTTGGAACAGAAATGAGGTCGAAGTTCATTCCGTTATCTTCTGATTTCCAAACTCCGTTGGTTGATGCAAAATACAAGCAGTCTGGACAATCACCACTAGCTGAAATTTCACCCGAGGAGTTATCATTTCCGATGATTTCATTCCCCAAAGTCCAACTCAATCCCATATCGGTTGAGGTGTAAATATGGTCACGGTTTCCACTCCAGTAATAGGAATCGTAGACGTAAACAATATCCGGATTGGTAGGATGAAACTCAATTTCAGTAATAATTCCCGATGGTAATAGATTAATCCAGCTTGCTAAATCATCATCGGAGCGATAAAGACCCTCTGAAGTACAAACAAAAACTAAACCTGGAACTGTGGGATGATAAGCAACTTTATAAATAGATTCATTATCGCCTAAACCTCCCCAGCCAATGTTTTCAGGATTAAAAGGAGTCATTTCCCAACTATCACCTGCATCGGTAGAACGGAAAATTCCGTGTGAAGTTGAGTTTTGAGCGTTTTTAAGATTGACCAAAACAATGTTAGGATCAGTTGGAGAAACTGTCATGGTATTAACACCAGAGGCAATTTCAAAAGCTGTAGTACTTCCAGTCCAGCTCGCTCCGCCGTCTAAACTTTTCCAAAAACCACCACTTCGCGATCCCAAATAGAGTCGGTCATCGTCCGCTGGATCTACATAAAAAGTCTCGATTCTCCCTAATCCGGCCGAATAATGTCCGGTAACACTATCAATGGAAAAGGGACCTAGGGCTTCCCATCCATCATCGAATAAAGCTCTGTCTCCTGAATTACCATAAGTAGCAACAAATTTTTGAAACTCTTTTTCAGGTAAATAATGATTAACTGCTGTTCTGTCTCCTGTAGGGAAAAACTTAGGCTCGTTCTCAAATTTCCATCTTTGATAACCTTTCCAACCTGATCCTTTTCCTTTACCATGGGTTTCAAAATAAGCTTCGGCGGCATTAACCACATCGTAAAAATTAACCGATGGATCATTCATTAAGGCCTTGTATTCCTGCCCATAAAGCGAGAACAAACCACCAAAAAGGCAGCTGAGGAGTAACCATTGTTTCATCGTGGAATAGTTTTGCCTAAATATACGGAATAAATGCGGGCAAGAGAAAATCAAAAAAGGTGGAAAGCTAATTTCTTAACTGACTCATTTTTTGATGAAAGCATCAAAATTGTAATGCTCTTTGGTATTGAGTTCTTCTTTACTCAACCCTTTAAAATACTCGTAGGTTCTTTTTAGTCCTTCGGCACGGTCAACTTGAGGTTCCCAACCCAAAACTTCTTTTGCTCGGCTAATATCTGGACGCCGTTGTTTAGGGTCGTTTACAGGAAGTTCTTTGTAAATCACCTTTTGTGTTGTCCCAGTCAACTGAATAATTTCCTCGGCAAAATCACCAATGGTAATTTCATCCGGGTTTCCAATATTAACTGGTTGATGATAATCAGAATGTAACAAACGGTAAATTCCTTCAACCAAATCATCGACATAACAGAATGATCGGGTTTGAGATCCGTCTCCAAATACGGTTAAGTCTTCACCACGTAAGGCCTGACCAATAAAAGCAGGTAATACCCTTCCGTCATTTAATCGCATTCGAGGGCCATAGGTGTTAAAGATTCGCACAATGCGAGTATCCAAATTGTGATAGGTATGATAAGCCATCGTCATGGCTTCCTGGAAACGTTTTGCTTCATCATAAACGCCTCGTGGACCAATTGGATTAACGTGTCCCCAATAATCTTCTGTTTGAGGGTGTACTTCAGGATCACCATAAACTTCAGAAGTTGAGGCAATCATTAAAGTGGCATTTTTAGCTTTGGCTAATCCCAAACAATTGTGAATACCGAGTGATCCCACCTTTAAGGTTTGAATAGGAATTTTGAGGTAATCAATTGGACTAGCCGGAGAGGCAAAGTGTAGAATATAATCCAGTTTACCTTCTATTTTGATGAAGGTACTTACATCGTGTTGAACGAATTCAAAATTCTCCAAATCCATAAGGTGTTGGATATTTTTTAATCGTCCGGTAATGAGATTATCCATGGCAATAACATGATAATCTTCTTTGATGAAGCGATCGCAAAGGTGTGAACCTAAGAAACCTGCCGCTCCTGTGATTAAAACTCTCTTTCTTTCCATTTATTACGATAAGATGGTTTCACGGCCAATACTCTCGTAGTAAAAGCCTTTTCCTTTCATCTCTTCCAAATCAAATAAATTTCGACCATCAAAGATTTTTGGACTGCTCAGATTTTCTTGAATTCGATTAAAGTCAGGATTACGGAAAGCACCCCACTCAGTTGCAATTAAAAGAGCATCTTTATCTTTAATAGCCTCGTATTGATTCTCTGCAAAATTGATTTTATCCCCAAACATGGCTCTTACATTGTCCATAGCTTCAGGATCATAAGCTGTGATATTTGCACCTGCATCCAGTAATTCCTGAATCATATACAAAGATGGTGCTTCACGAATATCATCTGTATCGGGCTTAAATGCGAGCCCCCACAAACCAAAGTTTTTTCCTGAAAGATCACCATAATGGTTTCTCAATTTTTCAATCAAACGCAATTTTTGTTCATTGTTCACTTTCAAAACTGCATCAATGATTTGGAATTTATAGTTGGCTTCATTTCCACTTTTTACCAAGGCCTGAACGTCCTTGGGGAAACAACTTCCTCCATACCCAATACCAGGGAAAAGGAATCTTTTACCAATTCGGGTATCCGATCCAATTCCAATACGAACCGAATCGACATCTGCACCAACTCTTTCACAGAAGTTGGCAATTTCATTCATGAAAGTAATCTTCGTTGCCAGGAATGAATTAGCGGCGTATTTGGTTAACTCAGCCGATTTCTCATCCATAAAAATGATTGGATTTCCCTGACGAACAAAAGGCTTATACAGCTCTTTCATTACTCCTCTAGCCTTTTCAGAGCTAGAACCAATAACCACACGATCTGGCTTTAAGAAATCATCTACGGCAAACCCTTCTCTCAAAAATTCAGGGTTTGATACCACATCAAAATCAACTGTAGCATTTTTAGCTACCGCTGCATGAACTTTTTCTGCAGTTCCTACAGGTACCGTTGATTTATCTACAATGACTTTGTATGAATCAATGATTTTTCCTAATTGCTCTGCTACTCCTAGTACATAGCTCAAATCAGCCGAACCATCTTCACCCGGAGGGGTTGGTAAGGCCAAAAAGATAATTTCAGAAGCTTTAACCGCAGATTCAAGATCGGTACTAAACGTTAACCGTTGTTGTTTTATATTTCGTTCAAAAATAACATCCAAATGTGGTTCATAAATAGGAACTTCTCCGTTTTGCATTTTCTTTACTTTCGCCTCGTCAATGTCAACGCAAATAACGTTGTTTCCTGTTTCTGCAAAACAAGTTCCGGTAACCAACCCTACATATCCCGATCCTATAACTGCAATTTTTTTCATTGTATTAAGTAGTAATTTGAGCTTAGTTTTTTTCCAAATATTCCTGAACGGATTGACAGATGTAATTCAATTGTTCTTCATCCATCTCAGTGTGGATAGGTAAAGATATAACCGTTTTACATAAGTTGTTTGTCACGGCAAAATCATCTTCATTGTAATCTGAAGAAGTATATGCTTCCTGAGCATGCAAAGGAACCGGATAATAAATCATGGCCGGAACTTCTTTTTCTCCCAAAAAGGCCTGTAACGCAAACTGATCCAGTTCATCAAACTTTAAAGTATATTGATGAAAAACGTGTGTTGACTGTGACTCACGAACAGGAGTTTGAATATTGTCGTATTGTGCAAAAAAGCGATCATAATGATCCGCAACTTTTCGACGAGCTTCAGCATAATCATCTAATTCACGTAATTTAATACGTAAAATGGCCGCCTGAATCGAGTCTAAACGTGAGTTGACTCCTAAGCGATCATGGTAGTATCGTTTACCCATTCCGTGATTAACGATAGATCGCATGATTTCCGCCAATTCATCACTATTGGTGAAGATGGCTCCTCCGTCACCATAGCAACCAAGGTTCTTAGAAGGGAAAAAAGAAGTGGTCCCTATGTCTCCCATCGAACCAGACATAGCCTTGGTTCCGTCTGAGAAAGTATACTGTGCTCCAATTCCCTGAGCATTATCTTCAATCACTTTTATGTTGTGCTTTTTAGCCAATTCTAAAATGGCTTCCATATTGGCACATTGTCCAAAAAGATGGACAGGAATAATTGCTTTTGTTTTTGGTGTAATGGCCTTTTCAATAGCCTCAATAGAAATGTTAAATGTATTTGGTTCAACGTCCACCAAAACTGAATTTAGTTTAAGTAAACCTACCACTTCTACTGTAGCCGCAAAGGTGAAGTCAGTTGTAATTACTTCATCTCCCTCTTCTAAATCCAAAGCCATTAAAGCTACCTGAAGTGCATCTGTTCCATTAGCACATGGAATAACATGCTTCACCCCCAGATAGTTTTCTAGTTCGGATTGAAACGCCTTTACTTCAGGACCGTTTACATAGGCCGAAGATTGAACGACATTTAAAATGGCATTATCAATTTCCGGTTTAATTTTCTCGTACTGTGATACGAGGTCAACCATCTGGATCTTTCTCATTTGTTAATTAAATTTAATCCGTCGAAAAAACTCTGCGAATATAACCAATAATCTCGGCAAATAGCCGTTTCTTTGTAAGGCATTTCTAAATTTACACCGTGCGTTTTTTGATTCTTATATTCGCTCTTTCAACCTTTACTGGTTGGAGCCAAAGAAACCTCAAGGATTCTTCTGTAGCAACTGTAGTTTTTGCTCCTCACTATAAGTTTAACTTAACGGGAGGAGACCTCAATAAATTGTGGGGATTTAATCATCAAGTTGGATTAGATGTTGGAGTAAAACTGAAAAATAATCTCTATTTGGGATTGGACGGAGGTTTTATTTTTGGGAATCAACTCAAGGATTCGTCCATGTTCAACAACGTTTATACTTCTAACGGAACCATTACTGGTTTTGCTGGAAACCCTGCCATCGTGTTGTTCATGATGCGAGGAATGTCTACCCATTTTGATCTCGGTTTTGTGTGGAATAAATTCGGAACTAATCCAAATTCAGGATTGTGGTTGAAATTTGGAGGAGGATATATGATGCATAAAATCAGAATTGAAAGCCAGTTGGATGATGTACCACAATTAGAAGGAGAGTACCGTAAAGGATATGATCGTTTAACAATGGGCTTTTCTACCAAACAATTTATTGGGTATTTGCATCAAACCGACAGTAGATTTCTAAACTTTTATGCAGGATTAGAATTTGTACAAGGATTCAATAAAAATGTCAGAACCTACAACTTTGATTTGGGAGGACCAGATGATGAATTGAAGTTTGATATGCTGTATAGTGTCAAAGTAGGATGGCTTATTCCAATTTATAAAAGGACAACTCAGGAATTTTATTTCGATTAATGAAGCTCTTTTATTCATTATCGGTTCAGCTTTATGTTTTTGCGATTCATTTGAGTTCGTTGTGGAATTCAAAAGCCAAAAAGTGGGTAAGTGGAAGAAAAGATGTTTGGCAAAAGATAGAGGCATTTAAGCGAGATGATGAATTATCGCTGTACTGGTTTCATTGTGCGAGTTTAGGTGAGTTTGAACAGGGGAGACCTGTGATAGAGGCCCTAAAAGAAAAAGAGAATTGTCAAATCATAATTACTTTTTTTTTCCCCTTCAGGATATGAGATTCGGAAGAATTACGAAGTGGCCGATTTAATTGTGTATTTACCAAAAGATTCAGCTTCAAACGCCAAACGTTTTCTGAATCATTTTAAGCCACAAGCAGTCTTTTTTGTGAAGTATGAGTTTTGGGCTAATTATCTTTTTGAATCAAAAAGGGTAGGGGCAAAATTGTATTTGGTATCTGGTGTTTTTAGAAAAGGACAAATTTTCTTTAAAGGGTATGGCGGATTTATGCGTAAGGTTTTAAATGCTTTTGATACAATTTTTGTTCAGAATCAAGCTTCTAAAGATTTACTGAGTACGATTAATGTCGAGTCTGTTTTAAGCGGTGATACCCGTTTTGATCGGGTGATGAGTAATGCCGAAAAGGTGATTCAGTATGATGATGTAAAGGAGTTTGTTGGAACCAAAAAAGTTTTCATTTTAGGCTCAGTTTGGGGTGACGATTTGGAGGCTGTGATGTCATCTGTTAATTTATTGGATAAGGGTTGGAAGGTGATTATTGCTCCTCATGAAATCAAGGATGAATTCATTGGCCAAATTGAAAGCCGAATTGAAAAGAAATATTCACGTTATTCTTCCTTGGAGGTTAATTCGGAGGTTTTGATCATTGACAATATAGGGATGTTGATGAACTTGTATCAATATGCTGATATTGCCTACGTGGGAGGTGCTTTTAGAACGGGATTGCATAACATTTTGGAACCTGCTGCTTTTGCTTCGCCTGTTATTTTTGGTCCTTTAACCGATAAGTTCCCTGAGGCAAAAGTGTTTATTGAGGCCAGAGTTGGTTTTCAAATTTCGTCAGAGACTGAATTTAAAGAGGTGTTCCAGCGTTTAATTTCGCAAGACCTAAAAGATCACATCTGGAACTTTATGAATTCCCAAAGAGGTGCTACACAAGTGATTTTGGAACGTTTAGATTAAACCTCTTCCAAAATAGAAGTTCCCGAAGAACAGTCTCCCGAGGTCCATTGCCATTTTTCATGTAATCGTATTTTTCCATTTTCCATAAATTCTGGAGTAGATTGACATTGTCCTGTCATTAATTCTCCTTTGGTATTTACTTGATGGTATCGCATGTCAATATTTCCATTTTCATCCACCAAGCCAATTAAATGTCCACTAACAATTTGTCCGCCCTGGTAAGTGGCTGTTAAAATGTTACCATCCTGCTCATAATTAAAAATAGTTTCGGCGGTTGTTTCTCCGTTTTCTGAATTACTAAAGGGACGAAATTTCTTTTGGTTGTAGTTGATCATTTGATTTTACTTTTGGGCAATGGTATAAACCATTCTGTTTTCAATTGTCGTTTGAGTTGAGGTAAATCCAGCTTCAGTTAAATATGACTCTACTTTTTCCGGATTCAATCTTAGTTTTTGGTAAGAGCTACTTTTTTGTGTCCAATTTCCACTTACTTTTTCATGGAGTAAATCAGTTACAGAAACAAAATCATCCGAGAAGTCCAAAACACATGTCAATATTTTCAGCTCGTCTGCTTTGACCGGAATAAAACGATCTTCTCCTTTTAACTCAGTGCTATAATCTCGATAAGAAAGAATAATTTTTCCTGCTTCAACCAATTGTTCCATGCAGTTTGTTAGGAGCTCCTGTAATTGCCGATAACTTTCAAGATGAGCAACAGTATCTCCCATACAAACAATTAGCTCGGGCGAATTAGCGTGAGTTGCAAAGTTTAGTAAATCATCTTCTACAACTTCAACTGATAAATCACCTTTACGATTCCTTAGCTCATTTAAAAGTTGAGTATTAAAATCAATTGCAATTAGCTGAAATCCTATTTTAGCTAAAGCGATACTTTGTAATCCATGTCCACAGCCTAGATCTACGGCTTGCCCGGTGTGTTGGGGAATGATTTGATTGGCTCTGAAAAATTCTTCTTGTTCCTGTTGCTTTAATTCAAAATCTCCAGTCATCCAATTATAAAAGTGAGCGAGATGTTGGTCATAATGCTCTTTTGCCGACTTCATCTAAAAGTAATTTTATGACAACAAGATACTAAATCCCTTTTGAGTACGGCCACAAAAAAAGGAGGACAAACTGTCCTCCTTCTTGTATTGTTAAAAAGGGTTTTCTTAAACAACTCCCTGATCAATCATAGAGTCAGCTACTTTTACAAATCCTGCAATGTTAGCTCCTTTTACATAATCAACATAGTCTCCTTCTTTTCCGTGAGCTACACAAGCTTCGTGGATAGAAACCATAATTCCGTGAAGTTTTTCGTCAACTTCCTCACGGCTCCATGACAATCTCAATGAGTTTTGAGACATCTCTAAACCTGAAGTTGCAACACCTCCGGCATTAGATGCTTTACCAGGTGCGAACAAAATTTGACCTTCCTGGAACTTAGCAATCGCTTCTGGTGTTGAAGGCATGTTTGCTCCTTCAGCAACACAAATACATCCGTTGGCCAATAAAGTAGCAGCTTCTTCACCATCTAACTCATTTTGAGTAGCACAAGGCAATGCGATATCTACTTTTTGATCCCAAGGACGTTTTCCTTCGTGGTATTCAGCTCCAAATTGTGCAGCATATTCTGAAATTCGTCCACGTTTAACGTTTTTCAATTCCATTACCCATGCCAATTTATCAGCATCAATTCCGTCAGCGTCGTAGATGTACCCTTTAGAATCTGAAAGAGTAACAACTTTAGCTCCTAATTGAGTTGCTTTTTCACAAGCGTATTGAGCAACGTTTCCTGAACCTGAAATAGCTACAGTTTTCCCTTGGAAAGAATCTCCTTTGGTTGCTAACATTTCTTTAGCAAAATAAACTGTTCCGTATCCAGTAGCTTCCGGACGGATTAATGAACCACCCCAGTTTTGACCTTTTCCAGTTAAAACTCCAGTAAACTCATTTCTCAATCGTTTGTACTGTCCAAACATGTATCCAATCTCTCTTCCACCAACACCAATGTCTCCAGCAGGAACGTCAGTATTAGCTCCAATGTGTCTTTGAAGCTCAGTCATGAACGACTGGCAAAAACGCATTACCTCATTATCAGATTTTCCTTTTGGATCAAAATCAGATCCTCCTTTACCTCCTCCCATTGGAAGGGTCGTCAATGAATTTTTGAAAACTTGTTCAAATCCCAAAAATTTCAAAATAGAAAGATTCACAGAAGGGTGGAATCGAAGTCCCCCTTTGTAAGGCCCGATAGCAGAGTTAAATTCAACTCTATATCCTCTGTTTACCTGAACATTTCCTTGATCATCGATCCATGGAACACGGAACATAAGAACTCTTTCCGGCTCAATGATTCGCTCTAATAAATTAATTCCGGCATACTTTGGATTTTCTTCAATGAACGGGATAATGGCCTCAGCCACTTCTTCAACCGCTTGTAAAAACTCAGTCTCATGACCGTTTTTAGCTTTTACCTTTTCCATAAACTCATCAATCTGAGCTTTGTATTTATCTGACATGGTTTTATAAATTTTGTCTTTAGCGTGACAAATGTAAATAATTTTTTAATGAAAAAATCATCTCTAAATCGTTGGGTGTTCAAACATTTATTAAAATTTAATTTAGTCCTATTTATTTTGGAATGAATCAACTTCAATTGGCCTTTGTACGTCTATAGAAAGAGGAGCTTTATCTAATTTATTTTGTATCTTGCAATGATGCGTCTAATTCTGAAAATAGGCCTATTTAATCTTTTCATCCTTAATCAGTTAATTCTGGTTTATGGGCAGGAGATTGAATATTCTAAAGGATCATATCACTTCTTTGAAAATAAAGGACAGTGGCCCGAACAGGTTTTATACAAGACCGATTTGGACGGAGGTAAAATTTGGTTGGAAGAAAATCGGGTTTTGTATCAATGGCAGGATTTTTCAGAATTGCACCATGCACATGACCATCCAGGAGAACATCAAAAGGATGAGTTTGAATTAAAGCAAGATTTGGTAGCAGCCAATTTTGTGAATTGTAATTCTAATATCACAACCGAGCGTCAGTATCCTACCAAATATTATGAAAATTACTTTTTGGGAAATGATCCTTCACATTGGGCTAGTGAGGTAAGAGGATACAATCATGTTAAATACAAAAGCCTGTATGAAGGAGTAGATTTATTATTCTTTGAAAAGGATTTAGAATTAAAATATGAGTTCCAGCTAGCTCCAAATGCTGATCCGTCTCAAATTAAAATTCAATACGAAGGGCATAAAAAGCTAAAGTTGAATCGTGAAGGAGACTTAACGATTATAGCGGGGTTGGGACAAATCGTGGAGAAAAAGCCGTATGCTTATCAAATTAAGAATGGAAAGTTTGTTGAAGTACCTTGTTCCTTCCGTTTAGAAGGAGATGTGGTGAGTTTTGAGTTGGAGGATTATGATAAGTCATTGGCTTTGATTATCGATCCTATTTTGGTTTTTGCAACTTATTGTGGGTCAACTTCCGATAATTTTGGAATGACAGCCACTTATGCTTATGACGGAAAAGGCTACAGTGCCGGAATGATTTATGGTCCTAGTTACCCTTGTCCTGATCCGGATGTCTACAATTGCACCTCTAATATTACAACTGATTTAACAGGTTCCCAAACAACAGATGTATTTGTATCAAAATACAGTGAAGATGGAACCGAAATGTTATGGACAAATTTCATTGGTGGAGGGGATAACACTCAAGGGACGGAGACCGTTCACAGTTTAATTTGTGATACATCCAATAACGTTTATTTGTATGGCGCTACTTCCAGTACTGACTTTCCTATTGTGGGAGGATTTCAAACCTTGAATAATGGTGGGACATTGTTGAATGTGGTAAACAATGGGGTGAATTGTGGAAGTGACGGAACAGATATTTATGTCGCTAAAATTAGCGAAGATGGAAGTGATTTATTAGGGTCAACTTACATTGGTGGAACCGGAAACGATGGGGTTAACTACCGCCCTTCGGCCATTCCATATAACTCAGCTATTTTTTATGATTCATTGGTGACCAATTACGGTGACCAGTTTAGGGGCGAAATTATGTTGGATTCGTCCAATAATATCTTAATTGCTTCCAGTACCCGTTCAGATGATTTTCCAGTTTCTGGAGGATTCCAAATGAGTCCAGGAGGTCAGCAAGACGCTGTGATTTTTAAAATTTCGGCGGACTTTTCAACCTTAATGTGGTCGTCTTATTACGGAGGATCAGCAAATGATGCTGGTTTTTCAGTGAAGATAGATTCGAGTTTTAATGTGATTTTAGCTGGCGGAACCAGTTCAACGAATTTGCCTAACACAACAGGAGGTTTTCAACCCGCCTACGCTGGTGGTCCAACTGATGGATATGTGGCCAAAATTAGTTCGGATGGTAGTACGATGATTCAAAGTACTTATGTAGGGACAGATGATTATGACAATGTCTTTTTTGCAGAGATTGATCGTTGGGACAATGTTTATGTATTGGGACAAAGTGAGGGAGATATGCCAGTGAGTCCGGGAGTGTATAATAATGCAGGAAGTTCTCAATTTATTTGGAAGTTGATGCCTTCATTAGCAGCAACAGACTATACAACAGTATTTGGAAGTGGGGACGGAGATATTGACATTTCACCATCGGCCTTTTTGGTTGACTTTTGTGGTAACGTTTATGTCTCAGGTTGGGGAGCAAATATTCTGGCTTCAACCGAACTGGATGACATGCCAACTACCGCAGATGCCTATCAAGAAGAATCTCCCAATGGCTTTGATTTTTACATGATTGTACTGGAGAACGATGCTGAAGATATCATTTATGGATCGTATATGGGGGGAGATGATTCTAACGAACATGTGGACGGAGGAACCTCGCGATTTGACAAATACGGAGTAGTTTACCAATCGGTATGTGGTGGATGTGGAGGAAATAGTGATTTCCCAACTACCTCTGGGGCCTGGTCTGCTACTAACGATGCAACTAATTGTAATAATCTCCTCTTTAAATTCGATTTTGAAATTGTACCTAAAGCCCAATTTACTTTGGATACATTGGAAGGTTGTGCTCCACTAAATATTACAGTCTCTAATAGTAGTACTGATACAATTAATTATGATTGGACTTTCCCGCCAGGGGTGACCGTTATTACACCGGGAATTAATCCTGAAATTGTGATTGACGTTCCAGGAACCTATGAAATCATCTTGACTATTGAAGATACCATTTGTAATTTGACCGATACAGCCAAAAAGACCATTACGGTTTATCCGGCATTGGAACTTTATGTTCCGGATGACACTATCATCTGTGAATTAATTGATCCGTGGGATCTTACAGCCAATACTAATGGAACGGCTACCTCAGTTACCTGGTCAACCAATTTATCCTTTGATCCTCCTTTAAATACTCCAGGAGTAGATTCAACCATTACGGTGGCTCCAACTGAAGGAACAACTTACTACGTAATGGCTACTAATGGTTGGCCTTTATGTGACTTAATAGATTCTGTTCAGGTGTTATATGTGGACGGAGCAATTAATATGATGCCAGATACAATTGTTTGTTTAGGCTCAGATGCAAATTTATATGTCACGAATTTAATTCCAGAAATTCCAGTGACTTACGAATGGGAGCCAATGGAATACATCAGTAATATTGACGGTGGTACAGCTACAGGACATCCACCTGAATCCATGTGGTTTTATGTCACTGCCGAGACGGAGACGGGTTGTATTGTAAGGGATTCAGCCTATGTCACTGTGGCAGGAATTGATCCTTCAACTATCTCCGCTACAGCGGATCCTACTTCGGTATTGGAATACGGAACAACTGTTTTAACTACTTTACCGGCAGGTTATTCTTATCAGTGGGAGCCTGTTGAGGGAGTGACAAATCCAAACAATCAAATAACCGAGGCACAAATTGTTGAAACAACCACTTTTGAAGTTACGATTTCGGATGGCTTGTGTGATTATCGAACTCAGGTTACGGTAACAGCACTTGAATTTATATGTGGAGATGTTTACATCTACGTTCCATCCGCATTTTCTCCTGATGCAAATAATGAGAATGATGTACTGTATGTTTATGGGCAAAATATTGAGGAGATGGAATGGAAAATATTTGATCGTTGGGGAGAAAAGGTTTTTGAGTCAAATGATCAGTCAGATGGTTGGGATGGAACCTATAAAGGTCGCCCGTTAGATCCGGATGTGTATGTGTATCATCTCAAGGTGAAATGTGCCGATAATCAGGAAAATCTCATAAAAGGAAATATCACGATACTTAGGTGATTTAATGGCGAAGTGTTTTGGGGGCATAGTATTTTTGGTTTGGGGGATGGCGATCCATGCTCAGGATGTTCACTATTCCCAGTTTTACATGAATCCCGTTTATTTAAACCCAGCCCTAAGCGGAAATTTTGATGGTGATTTTAGAGCTTCTGCTCAGCAAAGAAGTCAATGGAGGTCAGTCTCTCGTCCGTATAATACCTTTGGTTTTTCGTTTGAAAGTAAACAACCGTGGGTTTTGCCGGGAATGTATCATGCTGTAAATCTTTTTCATGATGTGGCTGGTGATGGTAATTTCCGTACAACGGAACTGGGGTTGTCTACTGCCTATCAACTTTATTTAGATAATGATTCCATTCATTCAGTCACTCCAGCTGTTCAATTGAGTTTAAATCATCGTACCATTGACTTTTCTAAATTGAGCTTTGGCTCACAGTTTAATGGTTTTTACTACGATCCGTCATTACCAACCAATGAAATTTTTCAAACCTCTTCGCGAGCCGGATTTAATTTTGCTTTAGGTGCCATTTATAGTTATAAACCGGCTCACCGTAAAGAGTTAGTTGTGGGAGTGGGATGGTTTAATATTCCTCAACCCAAACAAAGCTTTTACAATGATGATGGTATAAAACGGGATAGAAGATTGCTTTTTCATGCAAGAGCGGTTTATGCTCTCAATTTTGAATGGGACGTTCAACCGGCCATCTCAGCACAATTTCAGGGGAAATATGTTGAGGTTTTGGTGGGGTCTAACTTCCGTTATATCATGAAGGATCGAAAAGGGGAGTATCTGGCGCCTTATGCCGGAATTTTCTATCGTAGTGCTGATGCAGCTTATTTAACCGGAGGGGTTTATTATAATAACTGGATTGCCGGTATTAGTTATGACATTAATGTATCTGGATTAACAGTTGCTTCTAAAACCCGGGGAGCTTTGGAGTTCCAGCTGCAATACATTTTCCATATCTTCAAACCCAAAGTTGCACAGTTCAGAGTTTGTCCTGACTATTTATAAGATGAAGTTGAGAAGTATAAAATTCCTTTTAAAAACAGTTCTTGTAGTTCTGTGTTTCTCAATGTTCACTCCTAAACAAGGGTATTCGCAGTCTTTTGTCCAAATGATGGAATATGCTGATGGTCAAATGGCCATTGGAGATTATTATGATGCCCAACGCTGGTATGAAAAAGCCATGGAGATTGACTCCAATTCAGTAGAGGTTTTGTGGAAATATGCTGAGGCTTTGCGACTCCATAAAAACTATGAAAAGGCAGAATATTATTATGCCAAGGTTTACGCTAAAGAAGGAAGTAAGATTTATAAACGATCTATTTTTTGGTTAGCTACCATGCAAAAGAACAACGGCAAATATCGTGAAGCTTTAGAGAGTTGGAAACAGACCAAAAAGGTGTACAAACGTGATTTAGATAGTTACGAATTTGAAAAGGCTCGACAGGAAATTAAAAGCTGTTTGTGGGCTCGAAAAGCAGTGCGTGATACTTCGGACCATTTGCTTTATGCTTTAGAGCTCCCAGTAAATACAGAGAATACTGAATTAGCTCCGGTATTACGGGATGGAAAGTTTTATTTTACCAGTATGCGTGCCGATTCGGTTGGGAGCAATGAGTTGGTAAATCCCCACCTTGCTGAAGTGAAAAAGGAGGAAGATATTGAATACAGTATTCAAATTTATGAAGCGGACAGAGAGGATACCGTATTCTCGAATGTATCACTGTTTAAAAGTGTTCAGGAAAAAGGATTTAATAGTGCAAATGGTTCCTTTAGCCCAGATGGAAAACGATTTTATTTTTCGCGTTGCAGGGATTATTCTTGTAAGATTTATGTAGGGAAAGTAGAAGGGGATAAACTAGTAGAAATTGATAGTTTGGGAGAAATTATCAATGAATACGGAAAAGTGTCTACTATGCCTCATTCAACCATGGTGGGGGATAGAGAAGTGTTGTTTTTCTGCTCAACCATGCCCCATAATTATGGAGGGCTGGACATTTGGTATTCTTTTGTGAGTAATGGAAATCAATATTCCCTGCCTAAAAGTTTAGGTTCAACCATTAATAGTTTGGATAACGAAGTGTCTCCTTTTTACGACCCAAAATCAAAACGACTTTACTTCTCTTCTTCCTGGCATAAAGGTTTTGGAGGGCAGGATATTTTTTACTCGGAAGTAGGAGAGGAGAATGGTGAATTGACATTTGGAGAACCGGTGAATTTGGGAATTCCATTTAATTCAGCTCAAAATGATACTTATTTGATTGTTGATCCTGAGAGTGGACGTTATTATTTTTCATCCAACCGCATTGGGGTAAAATCCACCAAAAATCCAACATGTTGTAATGATATATTTTCTGCTCACATTCCAATTAAACCACCACCAAACCGTTTTGAGACATTGGCTGATTTGAACAAGAAATTACCCGTTGTGCTCTATTTCCACAATGATCGTCCTAATCCACGTACAAAAGATACGACGACGTCACTCAACTATATGACAACTTATCAGCGGTATCAGCGCATGCAGGATGAGTATAAAAAAGAATATTCAAAAGGGCTAAAGGGGGATAAAGCCGAAGATGCTAAACTAGATATTGAGGACTTTTTTGTGCAGTATGTGGAGCAGGGAGTGAAAGATTTGGAGGAGTTTACGCGCTTGTTGATTGTTGAGCTAGAGAAGGGGTATGACATTGAAATTACCATCAAGGGTTTTGCCAGCCCACTGGCGGAGACGGACTACAATGTAAAACTGACCAAACGACGTATTTCAAGTTTGAAAAATTACTTATTAGAGTATGAAGGAGGACGTTTTGAACCTTATATGGAGAAGTTTGCTCCAAATGGTGGACGTTTGACATTTAATAGCATTCCGTATGGGGAATATACCGCAGCAGATAAGATTATTAGTGATAATCCAAATGATCAGCAAAATTCTGTTTACAGTCGAAAAGCTGGTTTAGAACGAAAAATTGAAATTCAGTCTGTCAGTTTTGTGTATTCTGATTCTTCTTATGCTAAAATGAAATTCGAGAGCCAGCAACATGACTTTGGTTATGTAAGTTCGGGAGAAGTATTGGAAAAGGAGTTTAAGTTTACTAATACAGGTGAAGAGGATTTGGAGATTGGACGAATTACAACTGATTGTTCATGTGTACATGCATCAGCCTCTAAGAATATCATTAAAGCTGGAGAATCTGCTAAAATTAAGGTGACCTATGACACTGCCGGAAAAACCGGTTTGCAGATTACGCACATCAAAATTGAATCCAATGTCTCTGGTGGATTTAAGGAAATCTCCGTCTCAGCTCATTTGAAATAGAGCACAAAAAAAGACCTCCCAAATTGAGAGGCCTTTTATACTAATATTTTACGTTTGATTATTGCTTCGCTACTAGGATAGATTCGCAATCAAAAACCAATTCCAATTTATCTTCTGTGATAGCATCGTAATCAGCTTGGCTAACTTCTTCTCCAGCCTCCGCTGCATCATCCAATAAATGTTTTTGCATGTCAACATCCATGGTGTCCCATGAAGTTACTCCGTACAAAATAGCATCTGTTCCGCTAGCAGTTGCCGGTGGAATGGTAAAGTGGTCTCTAAAGAATACTCTTACCGACTCGCCTTCATCATCGTTAAATGTAATCCAACATCCTGCTTTTTGACAAACCTCAGAAATTTCAACAGAAACTTTTCCTTCAAAATTTCCTCCAGCATCAATTTGAGAGCTCATTTCAGCTACAGTAGCAACTTCGGCATCGTCAATGTCTGTATAACCATACAATAAATAATCACCTCTTTCTTCTCCTTCAAATAATGAAGCCTCTTCTGTATCTTCAACTTCTTCGCCTTCGTTTACAGCTGTTGAATCTGCTGCATTTTCGTTTTCAGTCGTACTTTCTTCATTACCACCACATGAGGCCATAGTGAACAAAGCAGTAAAACCAATTAAAAAGATCTTTTTCATAGTCATGTAAATTTTCCGCAAAGGTAATTGATTTTCTGCATCGAATCATCCGATTCGGAGACCATTTTTTGCTTTTGATGAAGGTTGTAATAAAGTTACTTCTCCCTGATCTCCAATTGCTCCCAAAACCAAAACTTCACTCATAAAAGGACCTATTTGCTTAGGAGGGAAATTAACGACTGCGGTTATTTGCATACCCACCAAATCTTCGATTGAATATAAATCAGTGATTTGGGCAGATGTTTTCTTTATCCCCAATTCTCCAAAGTCAATTTGTAGTTTATAAGCCGGATTTCGTGCTTCGGGAAAAATTTCTGCTTTCAAAATAGTTCCAGTACGGATGTCTATTTTTTCAAAATCGGACCAGCTAATTTCACCCATTATTCCTCTATTGTGAGTTTGAATCCAACTCCGTGGATGTTGTTGATTTTTACGTTTTCGTCAACCTTTAAATATTTACGCAATTTGGTGATAAAAACATCCAAACTTCTTCCCACAAAATAATCATCTTGTCCCCAAACAGAATTTAAGACAATGTCTCTAGGCAATACTTTGTTTTGATGCTGAACCAGTAGCAATAGAATTTTTGCTTCCTTTTTGGTCAACTTCTTCTCTTCTCCATCAGCGTATTTAAGAAGATAATTTTCAGAATCATATTCCATACTTCCTAACTGAAACAAGGTAGCAATCTCTTCTCCCTCAATTAGCTTGACCCGCTTTAAAATAGCTTTCACTCTTAGTAAAAACTCTTCGGTACTAAAAGGTTTGGTGAGGTAATCATCTCCACCAGCTTTAAAACCTTCAATTTTATCCTCCGTTTGGTTTTTAGCTGTAAGAAATAAGATAGGAACTTCCTGGTTGGTTTTACGAATGTCTCTAGCGAGAGTAAATCCATCTTTCTTTGGCATCATTACATCAAACACACAAAGATGAAATTCTTCCTCATTAAACTTCTTTAATCCTTCCACCCCATCTGTACAAAGCTGCACTTGGTATCCTTCTCCTTTGAGTTGATCCTGAATAACAAATCCAAGATTGTAATCGTCTTCTACTAATAGTATTTTAATCTGATCATTCATGTTCTGTCTGTATTGGGTATGAAATAATGAACTCACTACCTTTTCCTAAAGCACTTTTGAGCTGAATTGAACCTCCCAATTCTTCAATTATGGTTTTGACATAATAAAGTCCCAAACCAAAACCTTTTACATCGTGTAGGTTTCCGGTCGGAACCCGATAAAATTTATCGAAAATGTACTTTTGGTTTTCTCGTGAAATTCCTTTTCCGTTATCCTTAAAGCTAACGTAAACTTTGTTCTTATTGTTGTGAGATGAAATTGTAATATGAGGTGTTTGGTCACAATATTTTGTGGCATTGTCCAATAAGTTATAAATCACATTTGTGATGTGAACCATATCCGCATTAACCAGCGAATTTTGAGCTTGTAAGTTTAAATCAATTGTCCCGCCATTTTCATCTAATTGATTAAAACGGAGGTTTTCAGAGGCCTCTTCAATGAGTTCGTGAAGATCAAAAGTGGTTAACTTAAAATTGAGTTCTTTTTTATCGAGTTTTGCAATGTTCAATACGCGTTCAACTTGCTGTTCTAATCGTTTATTCTCTTTATAAATGATACCGGCATAACGCATGAGTTTTTCATCTTTCTCTTCTGGCGTTTTAGCGTTGATGTTGAGTAGTGTTTCGCTGGAAATACGAATTGTAGCGATTGGAGTTTTAAGCTCATGGGTCATGTTATTAATGAAATCATTTTTGATTTCTGAGAGCTTTTTTTGTTTGATGATAATGTTGAGCGAGTAGGCAAAGAACAGTAAAACCATTAATATAATTCCAAAGAGATAATACCATGGTGTAACGTCGTTGGGAAATGTTTCTAAGGTAACATTTTCAATATTTGGAAAAACTACCGAGAAATAATGGACATCGGTATTGAGTTTAACTTGTAGCTTTTCATTAAGCTCTTCACCATTTTTACTACTAGTGACAAAAGCCGAATCTTCTACAAATTGAATGTAATTCCCATAAACTATGCTGTCTGACCAACAGTCGTAAATACCGTATTGGAAGTCCTCTTGAATATTGTGGTTGTAGAACTCCGTTTTTAAGAGTTGCTCCAATAAATATGGATGAAGCGTATCCTGTAATTCTACTGTGAAATAGTTAGAAGATTGTTGTTTTACATTTCCGTATAAGTCGCCAGGTGTATTGTTGATTCGAGCAATGAGATTGGCCACGTTTTTAAGGGCCACTGTAACGTTGTCACTAAACTGACGAGAGCTTAAACTATCTTGCCGATTTTGAATTTTGATATTGGTTTCCTGAAATTCAATGTTCTTTTTGATCCAAAATAATTGAATAGTCAGAATACTGAGAATGGCTATCATTCCCACTAAAATCACCAAACGAATTCTTTGTTTACTCATTGAAATCTAAAGTTAAGTGATAAATTCTGCTCAGAATAGCCAATTTTCAATTTTGATGTTAAAAATTGGTTAAAGTGGAAATGGAGGAATGCGATCGGATAAAAATGAAGTTATCAAATCTCAAATTGCTGCACAGATTGTTGTTGGTCGATATTTAAGCGAAGAGTATATTTTCCTGTAGGAAGCTGACTCAAATCAAAATTCCGATCCGTTTTAACTCTTCTCATTCTTCTCCACTCAATAAAAACGATTTCACCTTTCTCATTTAAAATTTCCACCTGAATAGGAACAACATGAGCTTTTCTTTCAAAGTCAAGTACCAGAATCTTTTTTGAATTGACATTCAATTTCAATTCGGGACCTTTAGTAAATGAATATTGCCCCTCCTGACAAGGATCTTCTCTTGATAATTCTCTGGGAGAAATTAATATTCCCAAATCGGTTGAATCATAGCAAGATTGGTAATCAGCAGCAGCGGAGTAAAGTCCTGATGAATAAACATAAATGGAGTCGGGGAAATCAGTGGCAAACAATTCCCCATCTTTATACCAACGGTATTTATCAGCTCCGGGAGTAGCCTTTAACTGAATTCTGTCTCCTTTACAAATTTCATAAATATCTGCTTTTACCTCTATTTCAGGAACTGGCATTACATGTATTCCAACCTTAGCTGAATCACCGCAACCTTTACGATTGGTTTTAATCATATTGTAGTGTCCTAATTCCTTTACCCAAATGGTATCTTTTGTCAAACCTTTTATTGGTTCACCATTAAAGTACCAGTTTCTGGTTCCCCCTCTCGACCCGATAAGCTGTACGCTATCCACACCTGGACATACATAAGCGGCGGGTACTGGTTTTAAATGAACCTGTGGGGTATTAATGAGGTGAAGAGTTAGAGTGTTAGATGCTGCTGTTTTGCCCTCAATGGTCATTTTGCAGTAGTAATTCCCCTCTTGATTGAAGTATGCATCTCTGGTTTTTACTCCGGTAGATTTTTCGTTTAAAAACCATTCGTATGCTGCAGCTGGCCCGGCCGAAAATAGAGCACTGTCATTTCGACAAACCCAGGAGGAGTCTTTATTTACAATTTCACGAAGAACATTGTTTTGAGAATAGGATCCCAAAGCTGTAACAATTAAAATAAGAAGTAGCGCTTTTTTCATCTTTTGTGGTATTGCATTCAAAGATAAGGGCTTCGGATTTAAAATCAGTAAACAATTGTATACTCAGCTTGTTTTTTATTCCCTAAACGGTCAACAGCAACAATTTTAATGTTGTTTTTGCCTTTTAGCAGGTGAGGTTTACTGTATTGGTCAAATGGAATAATGTATCTCTTTTTTCGTCGATTGTAGATCATTAATACCCATTCACCATTTAGGTAGGCTTTATAACTTTTTAAACCAGCGAGGTTATCGTTGATTTGTAACTGAAGATTATTGTATTTGCTCACCACTTTTCCTTCGTTAAAATCAAGTGGCTTAATTACAGGAGCAATAGTGTCGGATAAAAGAACAAAAGTTCCAAAACTACGAGAGGTAGTTTCAACCCATCCATCAACATAATTCCCTCCCAGGAATGAGAGATAACCTTTATCTGAGATTACACCAATTCCAAATTTGTAAGGTGGCAGTTTTTGATGTTTGGTCGGAACTTTAATTCGTACATCAAAGTGCTGCTGAACTGGAATAACATACTCCGAAAATTCAAACTTTGAGCTGAGGTAGGTAGATTGGGTATCGATTCTAAAGTTTTTCTGTAAAGGCTCATAAAATGTTCCGCTTTCCATCAATAGCTGAAAGTTTTCGTGTAAAACGGTATTAATTGAATCAGGGAAATAATACTTTCCAACTTCATCTAAAGGGTTTTTAGCATAGCTTCCACTTGGTTGAGCTAGAGAGAATTCAACAGTCCGTAAATTTCCATGAACATCTTTTGCTTTGTAAGAATAATTGCCAGCACAGTTTTCCCATTCTATGATTCCATCTTTTTGAGGGTAAATATTGAGTGGATTGACAACGGTGACAAAGTTTTTGTGGACATTTCGTTTTTTCTTTTTGAATTCGTAATAATCCTGATGTGAATTTAAAAAACGGTTGTAATCAAAATTGATGTACTCCATTTTTTGCTCATGCATCTTTTTGTCTTCCCGATAAAGCTCAGTATGATAAACCCCGCAAATATTGCCTGCTCCATCAAGCTTGTCAGTAACATGAAAACCAAAAGCCAAATAGGAATTTTTAGTCACAAGCTCACTTACATCAATAGGTTTGTTACCGTTCACTACCCATTTGTCGCCTTGTAATACACAACTGTAATATTTTGATTTTCCCGGAATCATATAACCATTTTTAGAAACGGCATAAATTTTAATTCCGGATACTCTTGGTTTTGTACTGTCTTTAATACGTTTTTGGTAACAGCTGAACAAAAGTGGATTCAATGCATGTTCCGTTTCTGTCTCTCGAATTTCGAAATGTAAATGTGGAGCCGATGAACTACCGGAATTTCCAGAATAGGCTATAAACTCCCCTTTTTTTACGTAGAATGAATCTTCCAAAACAATTTCATCCAACACGTACGATTCACTTTTTTTATGATGGGCTCTGAACAAAGAATCAACATGAGGAGGGAAATCACGTAAATGCGCATATAAACTTGTTAGCCCATTAGGGTGATCGATGTAAATGGCATTTCCATATCCCCAGGGAGAAACTCGTATCCGAGAAATGTATCCTTCTTCAATGGCATATATTTTTTGTCCTTCAACTCCTTTGGTTTTTATATCTAATCCCGTGTGAAAATGGTTCGATCGCATTTCACCAAAGTTTCCAGCCAAAATTAAATCAATGGCCATAGGAGGGTGAAGATCGATTCCTTCATAATCAATGGCCTTACTTTGATAAGGTTGTAACTTACCGTAAAACGGCAGAATTAAAAGGATAAAAAGGATGAATACTTTCATTGATGAAATAAGTGATTATGGGATTTTAAACAAAATTAATGCCGCAAAACACCCAAAAAGAAAGCGATACCATTTCTTATTAATAGAAAGCTTTTGATAATTCGTTTCGGTTTACTTTGAAAATGCTGTTCGGAATCTTAAATTTGTGCATTGATTATTCTGGCTGAACAATAAGATGTCTGAAACCAAACAATTAATTACGGAACTGGATCAAAAGGTTGATCAACTTCTTTCAGGAATTAAAGAAGCAAAGGCTTCTAGTGACCAAAAAGAAACAGAAATTAATGATTTGAAAAGACAACTGAGTGAGCGGGAAAATTTGTTGGCTGAGGTGAAACGTGAGAATGAAGAATACAAACAACAAATTTCCGCTAAAAAGGATGAGGGGAAAGCAGATAACGAAGAGCTAAAAGCCAGAATTAATGATTTGGTAAAGGAAATTGATAATTGTATTTCATTACTAAAGGTGTAGAAATAAATGGATAAGATATCTCTTAAAATAGTAATTGCTGGAAGGACTTATCCTTTAACGATAAAAAAGGAGGAGGAAGAGGCTATTAAAAAAGCTGCTAACCGAATCAATTCGCACATTAAAAAACTTCAGGAAAGCTATGCCGTAAAGGATATGCAGGATTTACTTGCAATGACAACTTTACAAATAGCACTTCAAACTCCTGAAGGCGGTTCTGGAGGAGCAAAAACGGCTCCGGCTACACCTGTCTTTGATGAAGACTTGAAAACAATTATCCAGAAAATAGACGCCGCAATATAAATTTCCCGGCGATATTTTTTTAATAATTTCCCGTCACCCAATAAGTACTATTGTTGTGTTTTGCAATGAATAGTAGGTGGCAGGAGAATAAAAAAGTTTTATGAATATAGTTGATGTATTAGTTGGAGGAGGAATAGGATTAGCTGCTGGTTTGGTAGTGATGTTCTTACTTCAAAAAAGTGTTCTCAAATCTAAAACAGCGAGTATGTTAAAAGAAGCTGAGGCAGAGGGAGAAGCACTTAAAAAGGACAAAATCATTCAGGCTAAGGAGAAATTTTTACAATTAAAGGATGAGCATGAAAAAGCGGTGCGAAATCGTGAAAGAAGCCTCCAAAGTCAAGAAGATAAAATCAAGAACAAAGAGAAAAATCTCAATCATAAAATCGAAGATGCTAACCGAAAAAATAAGCAGGTTGAAAACATGCGACGTGATTTAGATGATCAGATTTCGGTAATTGAAAGCAAGAAAAAAGAGATTGAAAAAATCCATCAAAAGCAAGTAAATGAGTTGTCAAAGATCTCTGGCTATTCGGTAGATGAAGCCAAAGAAACTTTGATGGCCGCTTTGAAAGACGAAGCACGTACTGATGCGATGGCGTCAATTAAAGAGATTGTTGATGAGGCAAAAATTAATGCCAGTCAAGAAGCAAAGAAAATTGTGGTTCAATCCATTCAGAGAGTTGCTACTGAGCAAGCTATTGAGAACTCTGTTTCTGTTTTCAACATTGAGAGCGATGAGATGAAGGGACGGATCATTGGTCGTGAAGGACGAAACATTCGTGCATTAGAAGCTGCTACAGGAGTTGAAATTATTGTAGATGATACACCAGAGGCGATTATTCTTTCGTGTTTTGATGCTGTAAGAAGAGAGATTGCTCGATTATCCTTGCACCAATTGGTTTCAGACGGTAGAATTCACCCGGCTCGAATTGAGGAAGTTGTGGCGAAGACTAGAAAGTCGCTGAATGAGGAGATTATTGAAACTGGAAAGAGAACTTGTATCGACCTGGGAATTCACGGATTGCATCCTGAGTTGATGAGAATGGTAGGTCGAATGAAATACCGTTCGTCTTACGGACAAAACTTATTACAGCACTCGCGAGAGGTAGCGAATCTTTGTGCTATCATGGCTTCTGAACTTGGCTTAAATGTGAAGTTAGCCAAGCGTGCAGGATTATTACATGATATTGGAAAAGTGCCAGATGATGAGCCGGAATTGCCACACGCAATCCTCGGTATGAAAATGGCCGAGAAGTATAAAGAAAAGGCGGATGTTTGCAACGCTATTGGTGCTCACCATGACGAAATTGAAATGACTACATTGATTTCACCAATTGTTCAGGTTTGTGATGCTATCTCAGGTGCACGTCCGGGAGCACGACGTGAAATTGCAGAGTCGTACATTAAACGAATTAAAGAATTGGAGAGTGTACCTCTTGGTTTTGATGGTGTTGTTAAATCTTACGCTATTCAGGCTGGACGTGAGTTGAGAGTAATGGTAGAGGCTGAAAAGGTAAACGATCAGCGAGCTGATGAATTGTCATTCATTATTTCTCAAAAAATCCAAAATGAAATGACTTATCCGGGTCAGGTGAAAGTAACCGTGATTCGTGAAAAGCGAGCCGTTCATTATGCAAAATAAGCTGTCAGCAGAAGAACTAGCTTACATTATCCAATGGGATATTAAAAACTGGAAGCGAGCTCTTTCTTTCTGGGATAAGCATTTTGAAATTAAGGCCGGAATGAGAGTTTTGGCACTCGGCGAGCGAGAAGGTGGCTTAAGCTATTACTTTGCTCAAAAGGGATGTGAGGTTGTTTGTTCAGATTACAACGAATTCCCGGATTCTACCAAAAAGATGCATGCCGAAAAAGGTGTTTCAGATCAAATCAGCTACAAGCAAATTGATATGCGGAACATCGACTTTGAAGACGGAAGTTTTGATGTGGTTGTTTTCAAATCAGTAATTGGTGCTTTAGGAAATAAAGAAGATCAGGACGAAGCTATCAAGGAGATTAATAGAGTATTGAAAAAAGGTGGAGCCTTTTTGTTTGCAGAAAATGCTCTCGGAAGTCGATTCCATCGTTATTTAAGAAAGAAATTTGTGGGATGGGGTGAGCGTTGGCGTTACATTACCCGTCAAGATTTACAGGATTGGCAATCGAATTTCTCATCAGCTAAAACGGAGGCTTTTGGCTTTTCGGCTCTCTTTGGCCGCTCAGAGAAACAACGTTCTTTTTTAGGGGGAGTTGATAAAGCTTTTAATCCACTAACTCCAAAAGGATGGCGATACATCTACTTTGGGGTGATGGTGAAGTGATTGTAGGACTTTTGTCTCAATTCAAGAATACTAATAATCAAAAAAAGGGAGCTCATAAAGCTCCCTTTTTCTTATAAAACTGCTTATATCGCCCTCATGCGATTATTTCGTTTGTTATGTTCCACCTCAGCGAGGCCTAAAGCTTCCATTAAAGGCGGAATGTACATCCCAAACCTACCACGGAAGTTCTTTTTAAGACCATACCAGCCACCAATGGGATTGTCAGCTGAGCGTGCCCAATGTTCCACGGTTCCTTCTTTGGTATCTACTTTTTCATCTTTACTTCCCAGGAGCATCCAGTCACCATGATCCTTTAGCATCTGATGTAAATCGTCTAAGCATCGGTAATCGTAATGCAGGATGGTTTTTCCAACTACACAAACAATAATTTCTACTCCGTCTTTTTCGTCGACGTACATTTCGTAATCTGAACTTAAAGGAGGTGTTTTTAATTTCCAGGGATTGTCTTTTGTTCGTTTTTCCATTGTTTAGTTTTTAGTGTTAGCAATTAGTTCGGCTTCCTTTTTTAAATCAGCAGCAAATTGTTCAAATGCCTCATCAAATGGGGGAATGTATTTGGCGTACATTGGAAACATCAATCCACCAATTTTTTCATGCATATAGAAAGTTACTGTACCATCTGCTTTTTCAGTTAAAGTGTAGGTGCGATTTCCTTTTCCGTCTCCCCAAACCATTCGTTTATTAACCTCAAATTCTTTTACCTTGAGTTTAAAAGTTCGTTTTTCATCCAATGTGGATTTGAGTAAAATCTTTTCACCCAATGCAATGTCACCTTCTAATGAGGTAATGGTTGAATTCCAGCGTGGAAAATCAGAAGCATTGGTTAATAAAGCCCAAATAATAGATGCATCTGCATTGATGTCAATGCTTACTTCAGTAGAACGGTTAAAAGTATTTTTTACAGTACTGGCTTTACCGTTCTGAGCATGAATAGAAATAGTTGTCATAAGTGATACAATAATGAATAAAACTCTCATTTTTAAATTGATTTTTAGTTTAGACGCTGGGGGTGAAATTTTTGATAGGAAAAAACTCATTTTTTTTCAAAATATTTTTCCATCACTCCTCTATTGTGTTCTAAATGATGGAGTTGTAGTTCTGCAGCGTCCGATAAAAAAGGGTCAATTTCTTTCATTACGGTCAATCTTAAATCAAATAAATGCTCTTTATCTCCTTTTTCAGCATCTTTTACCATTTTTATTTTAACGGCTTCTTCCTGCGCATCCTGATCGGGATTAAAAATACCGTTAAGCTCGGTGCATTGATGACAAACTCCTTCTTTATTAATGAGCGAACAGCGACGGTCAAATACTTCCATCATTTTACTTCGCCCAGTATGTAAATGATATTTAATCATAGCATCTGATTGATCCATGATCTCTGCAATTTCCTGAATTTTGAAAGAGTAAATTTCTTTAAGAAATAGTGTCAGTTGCTGTTCTAACGGAAGGCTACGTGATACACAATTCAGACAAAAGGCAATGTGTTCTTTAATTTCAAACTTGCCTTGAGGCGATGTGTGTCGAATGGTCATTGCTTCCTGAAAAAAGGCTTGATTACTCATGGCAGCTTCTTTGCAGATATCCGTTACATTTTCGGGCCAACGTTGCTTGCTTCTCAAAAGATCTTTGGCAAGATTACTGGCAATACTAAAAACCCAGGTTTTTAAGGTAGAACGTTCTTCAAATGTATCCAGTTTCGCTTGTGCTTTAATGTAAGTTTCCTGAACAATATCTTCACTATCCTGTACACTACAGGTCATTCTTAGCACAAAGGATTTTAGTTGGGCTTGAAATGTTTCAAATTCCCGATTTAATATTTCCTGATTCATTAAGGGTTGACTTTCTTTATTTTAAGGATAAAAGATAGCTGAATAATTCAACTTCAACAGTCTTTTAAATACCTTTTATCTGTTCGGTCAATTTTGAGGGTGGAATGGACATTCTTAAGAATTGCTTGAATGTTTTTTATTTAAGTTGGAAAAAGGAACTAATCACCTTTCGGAAATCAGGCGTTTACCCTTTCTTTTGGTAAATCGCTGACCTTTTTTTGATCACTGTAATAAATGAATCTTTTTTCTTCTAAATGTTCCTTTTGCTCTTTTTTGAACCGCTTTTCCCGAATGGCAGCAATTGGAAAAAGGAAAATAAATAGAGGAATTGTAAGACCAATTAAAATTGGAAGCACGATCAATGCAGCAAGTACAATGGCAACAATTATAATGACCTTTTTCATTTGGGTTAGGACGGAAGGTTTTGAATAGATACCCAACTAAGTTATCTATTTTTTTGATAAAAAAACCTTAAATGGGCATTGGATGTGATGCTTTTAGGTATAAAATCATAGATAAGAATTAACAATAAACCAGAACTTTGTATTCTTGCAGTTTTGTTCCTGAACGTAAAGAGATTAACAATCGTCGAAAAGAAAGTACAAACTAGTTGGTCAATGAAAAAGCCCATTATTCTTTATCTTCTACTCCTCCCTTTTTCAATCTTTTCGCAAGAACTGAACTTTGAAGAACTAAAAGAGAGATTAAAGTCTGAAAGTGATCGAGAAAAAATTGAAACCTATTTGGATATTTCCGAAATAGGGTTGCCAATGGACAGTAATCTCCACTATTTAAATCTGGCTTTGGAAACGGCAGAAAAAATTCATTTTGATTCAATATTTGCAATAGAATCGGCGATCTCCATGAGTTATTATATGGGCGGTGATTATGAATCGGCAAAATCATCAATCAGAAAAAGTTTGGATCATATCCAATACACCACGTACACCAGAGCTCGAATTGGACATGTTCATATGCTTCTAGGAGCTTATTGCGAGGCTTTAAAACCGTGCAGATATCTCTAAATGTTTCAACGAATTTATGGGAAAATTATAATTTCTTTGAAAGCGAGATGAACAAATCGATGAAAAAGATTAAGCAGGTGATTTGCTTTAAATTGAAGTCTGATATGGCAC
>JAKSBJ010000160.1 GCA_022361195.1 Flavobacteriales bacterium | reverse complement strand
CTACCTGTACAAGATTTCCGATATCGAGAAAAACCACGAAGCATTCCGCGAAAAGTGGCGCGTCGCGGCGGCCCAGAAAGTATCGCGCATGGCGAAGAACAAATAGCCGTCAGAACCATGTTCGCCGCCTTCGCAAACCGGACCTTCCGCCGATTGTTTGCCGCCCAGATCGTGGCGTTGCTGGGCACGGGCATGCTGACGGTTGCGCTGAGCCTGCTGGCCTACGATCTGGCCGGGGACAGTGCCGGGCAGGTACTGGGCATCGCCTTCGCCATCAAGATGGTGGCTTATGTTGGTGTCTCGCCCCTGGCGGGGGTGATGCTGGCCAGCCTGCCGCGGAAATGGGTGCTGATCGGCAGTGATGTCTTCCGGTGCGGTCTGGCGGTTTTGCTGCCCTTTGTGGATGCGGTCTGGCAGATCTACCTGCTGATCTTTTTACTGCAGGCCGCATCTGCCAGCTTCACGCCGGTCTTTCAGGCGATGATCGCCGATCTGCTGCGGGATGAAGCGGAGTATACCAGTTCCCTGTCACTTTCCCGGGCGGCATATGATCTGGAAAGTCTGTTGAGCCCGGTGATCGCCGGCCTGTTTCTTTCCGTGGTGGCGTATTCGGGGTTGTTCGTTTTCACCATATTCGGCTTTGCCGTATCTGCCTTGCTGATCCTGTCCGTTGCCCTTCCGAGCGCAGGGAAAGACAAAATCCGGCGGTCGTTCATGGCCCGCCTGACACGCGGTGGGTGGATTTACCTGTCGACACCGCGTCTTCGGGGATTGTTATCGGTGACTGCTGGCGCGGCGGCACTGGGGGCCTTTGTCATCGTCAATACGGTGCTGTGTGTCAGGCAGATGTTCGATGGGGATGCGCAGGATGTGACATTCGCCCTGGCGGCCTTTGGCGGCGGATCTCTGCTTGCCGCAATTGGTCTGCCGAAAATATTGCAGCGGATTTCGGAGAGGGCGGTGATGACCGGCGCGGCAATGCTGGTCGGGCTCCTCGCCAGCGTGACTGGATATCTGGCATGGCAGGAATTTTCATTGTCCTGGAATCTCTTCCTGATGTTGTGGGCGCTGATCGGCATGGGATATTCCGCCATCCTGACGCCCGGTGGCCGGTTGCTGCGGCAATCGTCCGGTGATCAGGATCGCGCGGCGCTGTTTGCCGCTCAGTTGGCTTTGTCTCATGCCTGCTGGCTGGGCGCTTATCCGCTG
>JAKSBJ010000399.1 GCA_022361195.1 Flavobacteriales bacterium | reverse complement strand
TTGAAATGCTGCTGGACAAGGGCTCACCCTTCATGGAGCTGTCGACGCTGGCCGGGCTCGGCATGCATGACGATGATGGCGTCAAGGATGTGATGGGCGGCGGTGCCATAGTCGGTATCGGCTATGTGCGGGGTGTGCGCTGCATGATCGCGGCCTCCGATTCCGGTATCAAAGGCGGCACCATTGCGCCCATGGGTAACAAGAAGGGTCTGCGCGGTCAGAAGATCGCCATGGAAAACAAGCTGCCGCGGATCAATCTGATCGAAAGCGGCGGTGCGCACCTGAAATATCAGGGCGAACGGTTCGTCGAAGGCGGCAAGGGCTTTTACCAGCAGGCTCAATTGTCCGCCATGGGCGTGCCGCAGATCACCGTCGTGCACGGGTCATCGACGGCTGGTGGCGCATACGTCCCCGGCATGTCGGATTATGTGGTGATGGTCAAGGATCGGGCGCGGGTGTTTCTGGCCGGGCCGCCGTTGCTGTTCGCTGCAACGGGTGAAGTGGCAACCGATGAAGAACTTGGCGGTGCCCAGATGCATACGCTGACCTCCGGCGTGTCCGAATTCATGGCCGCCGATGACGCAGATGGCATTCGTATCGCCCGGGACATTGTGGGCACGCTGAACTGGAATGAACACCGCCCGGCGCCAAAGACGGCGACCTATGCCGAGCCGCTGTATGATCCGGATGAAATCTGCGGTGTGGTGCCAACCGATTTCCGCAAGCCCTATGACGTGCGCGAACTGATTGCGCGCCTGGTGGATGGCTCCGATTTCGTTGATTTCAAGGCAGATTACGGGCCGGGAACGGTCACCGGTTTTGGCGAAATCATGGGGCACGCCGTTGGTTTCATCGGCAATAACGGCCCGATTGACTGCGATGGTGCCACCAAGGCGACCCAGTTCATGCAATTGTGTGATCAGTCCCAGACACCGCTGGTGTTCCTGCACAATACCACCGGCTTCATTGTTGGTACGGAATCCGAGCGGGGCGGCATGGTCAAGCATGGGTCGAAGATGATCCAGGCGGTCAGCAATGTGCGCGTGCCGAAATTCACGATCAATATCGGCGCCAGCTTCGGTGCCGGGAACTACGCCATGTGTGGCCGGTCCTACGAGCCGCGTTTCCTGTTCGGCTGGCCCAATTACCGTTGTTCGGTGATGGGCGGTGAACAGGCGGCGAAAGTGCTGTCGATCGTCGAGGAGGCCAAGGCCAAGCGCAAGGGTGAAGAACCGGACTATCCCCGGCTGGAAAAGATGTCGGATGGCATCATCAAGATGTTCGATCATGAATCCCGGGCGCTGTTCTGCACTGCCCGCATCTGGGACGATGGTATCATTGATCCGCGCGACACCCGCCGTGTCCTGGGCTTCTGCCTCGACATGGCCCGTGAAGCCGACAATCGGGAACTGCAGCCGAACGCCTTTGGCGTCGGCCGGATGTAAGCGCGGGACAGGAGGCAAAAATGGGTTTCTATACGCACGAACATGAAGAGATTATCCGTTCCTCGAAAAAGCTGATCGACGAAGCGGTCAATCCGTATGTGGATCAGTGGGAAGAGGAGGGTATCTTCCCCGCCCATGAGGTGTTCAAGAAGTTCGGTGACATGGGCTTTCTGGGCATCCACAAGCCAACCGAATATGGTGGCCTGGGCCTCGACTACTCCTACAATCTGGCCTTTGCGGAATCCCTAAGCCACATCAATTGCGGCGGTATTCCGATGGCAATCGGTGTACAGACCGACATGGCGACCCCGGCGCTGGCCAAGCATGGTTCAGACGAGCTGCGCCGTACTTTCCTGGCCCCGGCCATTGCCGGTGATCAGGTTGCCTGTATTGGCGTGTCCGAGCCGGGGGCCGGATCGGATGTGGCGGCGATCAAATCCAATGCCCGCAAGGATGGCGGCGATTACATCATCAATGGTTC
>JAKSBJ010000227.1 GCA_022361195.1 Flavobacteriales bacterium | reverse complement strand
TGGGGGAGCCCTCGGCCCCGCGGTCCCGGGCCCTGCACTACACGGGCACGGTGATCAATACGGGGAACATCACGCTTCAAAACATTGAAATCACTTCCGCCCTGCCCCAGCCTCAAACGCCCGTCTTCAGCATCCGTACCTTGGCCCCCGGTCAGAGTATGAATTTTCAGGGAACTTTGAATGTGCCGGCCGATTGCTGCGAAATCGAAAACACGGTTACGGCCAAAGGAACGAGTCTTTGTTCCTCGGTCGAGGTGCAGGACCAGGCCACCAGCATCTGCCCGGTCCTTTTCCAGCCCGGGCTTGAAATCACCAAGACATGCGCTCCGACTCCGGTCAAACCGGGTGAAATGATGTATTATGAAGGTGAGATCAAGAACACGGGCAACATCACCATGGTGCAAGTCATGGTGTGGAGCAACATTCCGGGCCGGGAGACTCCCTTCCTGGGGCCTGTCGCACTGGCTCCGGGAGAGGTCCTGCCTTATGCAGGCATGTTCGAAGTGCCGGTTGATTTTTGCGGCACGGATACAGTCACGGTCGAGGGATTCTCACTGTGTGGCAATCGGAGGGTTGAGGCAAGTGATGTCAGCAGTTGTCCCGTCGAGCTTTCACCCAAATTGGTCGTGCGCAATCACTGTGCAACCTCGCCGATCCGCCACGGTCAGCAAGCAAATTTCTCGGGTAGTGTCTCGAATGTGGGGGACAGCGTCCTCCACGGGGTGACCATCCGAAATCAGATGGTAGTGGCCAATCATCCGGAACAGACCGATACCCCGGTCACCGGTCCGATGGATATCGCTCCGGGTGAAACCATCGTATTTGATTATACCTTGATGATTCCCGACGACCGAAACTGCTGCGAAATCATTCACAGCCTGATCGCAAGCGGCACGCATCCATGCGACGATTCCCTGATCCAATCCACCTCCACCGTGGTCTGCCCCATCGAAACCCATCCGAGCCTTTCCGTGGTGCTGGATTGTGTCACCACGCCCCATACAGTGGGAGATTGGGTGACCTACCATGGATGGATTGAGAACAACGGAGACATCAGTCTGGAAGCCCT
>JAKSBJ010000402.1 GCA_022361195.1 Flavobacteriales bacterium | reverse complement strand
TTTTACTGGATTTCAGAACGAAACCATTCGTCAAAGTTTGTTGTCGTTTGCCGTAAATTACGATGTCTTTCCACTTAAAAAGAGTGTCATTCATACCCAGCGAATTCCAACTTATCTCTCCTTTTTCGTGGCAGGTAATCAGTTGATTGTAGGAGACGATTTATTGACCATTTCCCGACTACAATTAGGGGGCGGAGCTAAACTCCGCATTCACACTTTTGCCGATAATCCAATTTTAGGAATACCTCAGTTAGAATTTGAGGTAGGTTATTACAATTCCTTTACCGAAACGGGGACTATTCAAAGTATCCGCGGTGGAGTAAATTTGATTTTTGGTCTTTGGAATTATTAGGCAGTTACATCTTTCCAAATTTTCTAGTTGCTTTAATGAAATGATAAATAAAAAAGCCACTAAATACACGCATAAAAAATTCTGTGAACTTACCCATGCCAGTGTTGATGTAATCTGGTGATTTGTGTACAGGATTCAGCAGATAAAAATACTCACCTAAACCATTTTTGAATGCTCCCCAATCCATCGAATAGTTCCAGGAAATAACACAACTATAAAAGATCCAGTGAAAGAGCAATAACCATAATAGGGGCAGGGCATAGCTTTGTCCAAAATTACTCACATAACGATTTAAAAAAATCAATAATTGATCCCACCAATTTTCACCTCCTTTGAGTCTAATGTAAGTCCAATAGACTCTCATTTCGTTTCTGTAAAAGGCCAGGGCATCTATGTTATTATAGTTTTTTAGGCTTATGCTCTTTAACTGACGATATATTTCACGTTGGATACTAAATTTTTCCTCTCTTTCTTTTAACACATCTAGAAAAAACCAACTCTTAAACCAATCTTTGTTTTTTTGGGGGTAGACAAGATTGGGATGCAGTATTCGTTTATTAGGCCATGTAATATTTGCGATTTCCATCTTAGAAAATACCGACCAATCAAATAGCAGTTTTGCATTTTTGAAGTCAATTCCATTCCATTGTACATTTTCCAAATTAGAATGTTGAATCATAACCTCTGCATCATCTTTGAACTTTATACTTTGCCAGTGCATAGTGCCTTTTTTGCTCAGAAAGGAATTCATATTGAGCTTTCCAATCTCAGCAAACTCAATTAATATATCTCCGTCATGATTTAAATAAGGCATGTGTAACTCCTGAATATTAATAGGCTTTCCATTAGAAGTTCTCCCCGAAATTTCAAGTTTATTTACGTACTCACATTCATTCAGATGTATTTTGTTATAGTTACCTTCCCAAAGTGTTATTTTTCCTCTAAGGAGCCGAGGAAGATGAATGTGCCCTATATCTAGATTTATAAATTTGATTTTACTTTCGTCTCCATTTAGGGTCTCAAGGTAGATATGTTGTATTTTCTTTTTTTCTGATAGAGTATTATTGATTAATATGGATGAATAGTTCCCCTCTAAAATTGAGAGTGACTCATCAATAGATGTATTAACAATTTCAACTGTATCTATATCTTTTATAGAAAGATTTCCTTCAAAATTGCAGCCTTCGAATCGAATTTTTTTCTTGTTATTACGAATGGATAAGGTGTGATTTTGACCAAGAAATTGGCAATTGATAAAAGTGAGATTAGTAGCTCCGACCTCAATACTAACATTCCCTTGAAAAGTGCAATTAAGAAACCGCTTTGGAAGAAAAGACAAGTCTGGTTCTAATATATTTCCAAAAATGGTTTCACCATTAATTTGTTTTTGGTTGTGATCGAAAATTTTTTTTAAACTTCTTCTCTGCATAATTCATTTCCTTTTTCTAATCGCTTTTCCAAAATGTTGAGGTCATTTTTGAATACCCTTCCGTAAAGTGTTTCTCCGGAAATGGATTTATTTTGGTCATTGAAAACATCCTGTAAATGTCTTTTCATAGTACTTTTTCCAATTCTTGTCATTTGATGGGCTGGGGACTAAAAATTGCTATTCCAAACCTAGTTAACATCTAGCCAAAATCCTTCCGTAAAACCACTTAGTTTTTAAGTTAAAAAACCTAATGTTAAGTGTTTTGTCTTAGTGGCTTAATTTGCTGAAAATAAAAGTGATACGTTTAAATTTTGGTAATGATTTTTTAAAGATGATCAGTCGTTTTTTCCTTGAAATATTCCTAGCTTTCGGAGACATTTTTATTATTCATTAATCCAAAAAAACGTATGAAAAAGTTAAAGCATTTTCTTGCATTAACAATGCTTGCATTTGGGGTTGGGAACTCCTTTGCACAAATTAACAGCCCGTCTTGTCCAGCCTGTCGACCAGACAATATGATAATTAATGGTGACTTCTCGGCTGGAAGTACCAATTTTGGTTCGGATTTGACCGGACCTATAACTGGCTGTAATAATGGAACCTATTATGTAGGAAATTCATCAACTGCCGTATGCCCAAGCTGGAGTAACAATTGGGCTGGAAATACTGCCATTAATCCAGCTCTTCCACTAAATTATTTAATCGTACAAAGTTCTTCTTCCATGACGACGACGGACAGAGTTTGGTTTCAGAACATTGTGGTTACTCCCGGAACCGATTATATCTGGGAATATTGGGTAGCTCCTGATTTAAGCGAAGAGCAGGAAGTACCAGTTAATATGTTTATCACAAATGGTGTAACAACGATTCAACTTTCTTCGCAAGGAGGTGCATATAATTCACCGGAGCATTTTGGGAGTAATCGTATTTGTGGTTCATGGAATTCGGGAGCAAATAGTGGAGTTTGGAGATTAGAGTTACGTCAAACAGGAGCTTTTGGAAATCAGGAAGCTTTTGGAATTGACGATATCTTTTTTGGGCCGGAAGAGAATTGGCCTAAAACATCGGCTTCTTCTTCTACGGTGAGTAGCAAATTTGATGAAGGAAATGGTATTGATACTGACGATGATGGAAATGTTTATGTGACCGGAACTTATTGGGATAACACATCCTTTGATGGTTTAACGATTGATCATGTAAATCAGGATAAAGGTGCTTTTTTAACCAAGTATAGCCCATGTGGAGAAGTTATTTGGGTAGCTTATTCTGAAGCGCAATCTCCTGTCCCGGGATTTGGATGGGCAGAGAGTTGGGATGTGGCCGTAGATGATGATAACAACTATGTTTACATCACAGGAACAATGCATCAACGAGAGCGATTTCAAAGCGCCATTGATGCAAATGGTTCTGTCTGTGGAAATAGCATTAATTTGCCAACGGTGCTATCAACTGCCATGTTCATTGCGCAATACGATTTTAATGGATGTTTAATCGCTGCTCAGGTGTTTGATTATGGATTGCAAATGGAACCTAGAGCAATTGCAGTTAATCAATCAAGCAACCCTTCTTTGAATGGGAATCTGTATATCGGTGGAACGGTACAATTTTCGGGAAAAAATGTCTTTATGAACGATTTTACTCCAACTGGTTCTGGTTTTACCTGGAATTGGGGTCAATTTTCAACTGGAACGGGATCGCCAACAGCTGAGAACAGAGTCAATGATATCACAGTAAATGCGAACAGCGAAGTGTTTATGTGTGGGTCGTTTGATAAGCAAATTGTTATTCAATCTTCTTCTTTATCTACTTCAGCCACAACAGATGGTTTTGTCGTAAAGTTTACAGATAATACTAGTGGTGCTCCAAGCTTGAATTGGTTAAAACAAGGAGGTGCTTTTGCTCCAGGTGAGAGAGTAAGCGCAAGTTCGGTCTATGCTGATCCAGTGTCCGGGAATGTCTTTGTTTGCGGATATGTGATGGGGAATGTTGGTGCGACAGGATTAACCTATTCTGCCACTTCATTTGCTTCTAATTATTGGGGAAATGGTTATTATGGAGCTTTGGATCCAACAACCGGAGTGGGACTTTTACATGAGATAGAGGGAGTGAATGCTTATGCATTGCCTGTATCTATTGAAACAGATGCCGCGGGTGATCCTTATATGGCTGGACATTATCAAGGTTCAAATTTGTTTTTCCCAACTTCTGGATTTACTGGTGGGGCAGCTACTCCAACGGGATTGTCACGAAACTTTGTCGTGAAAATGGATGCACCGATGGTGAGTGTTGACTGGCTCAATGTTACTACTACATCGCCAGGAGCTTATGGTGTACATCAGGCAAATGACATGACTGTTTCAGATGGTTTGGAAGTCTTTTCTACTGGAAAATACCGCGGACGAATGGAATTCTTGAATGCTGCATCCCCCGATCAATTAAATAGTTTGCAAAACAACCTTGTATTTAATGCTTTTGTAACGCGAAACTGGGGTGTAACTGGCCTTTACCGTTCAGCGAGTGAAGGCGAAGAAATGAGTGAGAATGATGTTTTGGAAGATCTAGAAACAGTTGGGAACAATTTAAAATTATATCCAAACCCAACAGAAGACGGTTTGATAACGATAGAATTAGTTGAATTTGAAGAAGGAGCTCAACTCAATATCTATGATATGAGTGGGATGTTGGTTTTGAATTCAGTTGTGAATGAGTCCATTCTCCAGTTGGATTTATCAGCTTTTAAAGCAGGAATGTACCTGGTGAACTATTCTAGCAGCCAATCTCATGAAGTATTGAAAGTGACGGTTAAATAATAGATTTATAGGAAAACCCAAAAATCCGTTAGGAGGGGAGAGCTATTGTGCTTTTCCCTCTTTTCTTATCAACTTTGCTGCAAATGGGAATTTAACCTTTTCTCTGGATGATGACATTGAGCCGGGAACACATAAACATTCGCTTTTATTTTATTCAGCGATTATCGGCCATCGTACATGCCGATTTTCTAATTCGGATAAAAGTTTTTATTGGATTTCAGAATGAAACCATTCGTCAAAGTTTGTTGTCGTTTGCCGTAAATTACGATGTCTTTCCACTTAAAAAGAGTGTCATTCATACCCAGCGAATTCCAACTTATCTCTCCTTTTTCGTTGCGGGTAATCAGTTGATTGTAGGAGATGATTTATTGACAATTTCCCGATTGCAATTAGGAGGAGGAGCTAAACTCCGTATTCACACCTTTGCCGATAATCCAATTTTAGGAATTCCTCAATCAGAATTTGAGGTGGGTTATTACAATTACTTTACCGAAACGGGGACTATTCAAAGTATCCGGGGTGGAGTAAATTTGATTTTTGGTCTTTGGAATTATTAGGAGAGATTTATTTTACAATTCCAGCTCTTTCATGTTTTAACAGTTTTACGGTAAAAATTGATAATTAATATCGTGAATCTAATTTATTGGTCATAACCGCAAATTACATCTATATGTGTACTATCCTTATAGGAATATTGAACTCCATCAACATAGCCTGAAAGGAACGAGGTAGACTTATCACATTCAGACTCTACAGATACAATTTCTTTTGAAATATTGTTCTGAATAACACAAACAATACATTGTTGTTTTTTACATGCTGTCATGCTCAAAAGAATAAGGCAGCTAATTATCATTATTTTTTTCATGTTACTTTTTCTTTTCGATTAAGAATATTAAAAAATGGAATCAACTTCTTCTACAAGTTATGCCGTAATTCATGAAACAAGCTCTTTTCTAAAGAACATCAATTTCTAAAGTGTCTGAAAGAGTTTCATTAGTGCCTTCAATTTCTATTACAAGATAAAGAGGTAAACTTTTATCTAAGCCTGAGGAATTTGTATAAGTAATTGTACCAATCCCATCATTGTCTGTTTTGGGGAATAGTGGAGAAAAAGCTCCGTTATAAACTATAGTTCCAGAGTTTTGAAATGCGGTTACATTTATTGGAATATTTTGGCTTACAAAACCAATATTTTTATTGACCTGATAATTACAGACGATTTGGTTATTCGGTAGACTATCAATTGTCCAACTGCTTGGACTGATCAATAAATTTTCGGGATAAGAAATATCTGGAGTAAATGAAATTAAACTTTGGTAAGATGTACCCAAAACTTCGATTGTTATGTCATGTGGTATAGGGGTTTGCGAAGTTCTTATTTCAGTCGTGACTATATTGTTGATTTGATCGAGGTCTGAAGTATTTGTCATATTTGCCAATATTAGTCCCTCACTAGTTGAAATCCGTACCTTTTTATTTGGAAAATTATTCACCTCTATTGTGATAGAGAATGTACTATGTCCATCGGCTAAGGTATTAAGTGTATCATTCAGTGTTATACTAGTTATTACGTTGCTATTGGATTCGTCAAATAAGTACAATTTGCTATCGGAAGAATAGGTAGAATTACCATCTGAGATTTTTGCGGTTATGTTGTAAACGCCAGAAGACGAACCTGCCAAATATTCAAATTCTACAAACCCCGAATCATTAACTCGCCTAACTGTACTTTCTGTTTTTCCATCTACAGTGCCCCCCTTAAATTCTAGAGTTACATTTCTAAACTCTTCTTTTGCATATTTATTAATTTGAACTTGTATTGAGGTAGTTTCTTCTCCGTTAGCTATGAGTGTGTCGTCAACGATATTCAAACTTATAATATTCTCATTAGATATAGGTTCAATTGGATCTCCGTTGCAACTAAAGATAATACTGATTATTATTAAAAAGATGAAAGGTTTCATGATTAGTCTTGTTTAAAAGCTTCTTCAACAATATTGGCTCTTGTTTCTCTGTCCGCAAAAATTAATTGACCAAAAGCTCCAAGATATTTTCGGACATCCCAGTCTAAGGATAATGAGATGAATGGATTTACAGTTAGCTTGTAATCGTCTAATATGGGATTACCGCTTAGCTTTGCATGAGTCCAAACTCCTCCGAAGGATATCCTGCAAAAATCATTTAATCGAAATCCAATTCCTGATAATAATGTTACATTATTAGCTAGGATATTTTGATGATACACTAATTTATCATTGTTTCTGTTTATCGTCGCCCCTAACATGATTGATATTCCTCTTAAACAGTTTCTCGAGAACAAATTATAAGTGCCCGGTAAAGCTTGTTTATTTATTGGAAATAAATTAAAATTTACTCCGACATAAGGCTGAACTGTCCCTTTTTCATGCCTTAAATTTATCCAACTGATTCCCAAATCAGCAGAAATGTAATATTGTCCGCGAATTGTATATTCATCAGTTGACGCTCCTGCAATACTATATGTGGAGGAAAAATCTGCCCCATTCAGAATTTGCTTACTTATATTTTTGTACTGATTTTCAGCAGTCTCAAGTTGGTAGGCTTTGTCTTCCATTTTTGATTGCCTTAGATATAACTCTTTGAGAAGATTATCCAGTATAGTTACAAATTCACTAGCCTCTTTTTCTAGTTGATTAATAGCTGAATCTATACCTAAATTTTGTCTGTCAATTTTTGACTGATCAATCAACAAGTTAAGACTATCAATTCTGGTATTTAAAAATGATATACGATTTTTGTTTTCGATTTTTGATCTTTCATATCTTTCTCTGGATGAATTTAGAGACTTAATTTTGTCTTTATCTTCCTCTTCCTTCAATTGTTTTTCAAGTTGCTGAATACTTGTCTGAATATCTACCTCAGTAATCGAATCTAAATAGAATATTCGTCTTTGAAAATTGTTTATGTCGTCGTAATAACTGTTTATGTCTATGCTAAGTTCAAGATATTTGTGCTTTTTTGACGAATCGAGGTAAGGTTCAATTCCTATTTTTATGGCACTACTTTTTAACTCAATAACATAACTTCTTAGTTTTTCTAACTTTGTAATGTTTTTGCGAAGAATACGAATGTTTTCTTCTCTTAGTTCTTCCGAATTTGTGAACCAAAGTCCTCCTTTTTCGGTGAATGAACTATCAATAATTCTTCTTCCATCTACGATATCTTCAAAAGATTCTTCATCTAAAAATGTCTTACGAATTATTTTTTGACTACTATCGTATCTGACATCATTTGAAAAATGATTTATCAGCTTGTGATAATAAGATGTTTTACATAGACTATCTTTATATTTTGTTACGTATTGTTCATTAACTAGCAAGTCCCATCTGACAGTAACTTTCTCTTTAAATGCTAATTCATAGTCTTCTTTAAGACTTTGTTCAACATTGGAGATATTAATTTTGCTATGTGCTCGATCTAAAAAAAGATAAGTATTATCTAAGGCTTTTGTGTTATGGATACCGTTAGAGGAATAAAAGTATTTTATGGAATCTCTTATTGTTTTCAGCACAAAAGGAGAAAGGGTTGTTATTAGTTCAGAATCTGGGTCAGTGTAATTTAAAGGGTTGTTTTTAAGAAGATATTTTCCACTATAACAAGTATCTTTAAGTTTGAAATTTAGAATTGAATCTCTTTTTTTTGTCTTCAGATTATTGTTAGTGTCTTTTAGGAATTTGCTTAAATTAAAATATACTTCTTTGTTTTGATCTATAAATTGATCTTCGACTAATTCTGCGGTGTACGAAATTGTTTTTTGTTCTATAGCATTGGCATCGTAATATAGTTTAACAAAGAACTTGTAATGCTTGTTAGCTCGAAGTGGGTCAATTTGGACGCTAAATTTTTCTTTTGAGCCTGATTTACACGATGTATTAGACGAACCAAAACTGTCATATTTAACAGGCTTTTCCCATAAAGCAATACCGATTTTTCCTGCTTCAATTTTTTTTGGTCTCATACTAGCATTGTCCAATAAGAAATCTATTTCCTCTATGTTCATTATTTCATGGTCGATCCATTTTTTCTTTTTTCTTAATTTTTTGTAGTTGGATTTATCATCACCAAGAGATATATAAGATTTCTCTAAAGCCACAACAACATCATTAATATCACAAGGAATTTTATCACATGAATCTGATGCTGTTGTATATTTTATGGAAGAGGTATCGCATTCAAATTTAGATATATTTGGTTGTATATCAACGCATCTCCAGCATTTTAGGTCGACTCCAGATTCAATGATTAGTTCGTTTAGAAGGTTCTGATTTATTTTAGTTGTGTCATTTAATTTTGTAGTGTTCAAAACATTTGAACTGTAGTAAGTAGATAGTATGTGTTTGATTACTTTTTGTAGATTCTTGATATCTTTTTTAGACACTGAGTTCATTTTTAACAAATGAAGTTCATGCTTATCACTAAGTTCTTTATGTAATTGCTCAGATTGTAGGGTAAATGCTTTTTTGGGGCCATATACGATTGCAATCTTTATTACATCTTTTGGAAGGTCTCCTTGTAGAATAAATGGAACATCAAAAGGGAGGTATTTGTTAGAGAATAACCCGTTTCTTAGATCAATTTCTATACTGTCGAGGACTTCTCTTCCTTTAGAAATTTCTGTGTTAGTAGGGGCTTTGTTCTTTTTTGTTTCATCACTCGTTTGCCCCAACACAGAAGATGTAGCCAAGAATAAACCAAGGAGAAAAAATGTTTTCATGATTTGAGGCACGACAGTATTCCATACTTTTTGAGTATAGTGCTTTCTCTTCATAAGAATGGGTGTAAGTTTCATGACCCAAAACTACCACCATCCTTACTTCAACTCTTCCCTGAAAAACATGATTTTATTCTCCCTGATTTCAGGGAGTTATCTATCCGTCAACCTCAATCAAAACTACCTCACAATCTCCCAAACAACCAATCTCCAATTTTTCCCTCTGCTCAACAACAAACAAATCGCCTGTATTGCCGATCACCCCATCACATTGAATCGAACCTCGATAGCAATAAATCAAGCTCATTGTTCCAGCAAACTCCAATAATCGACTTGAGTTTTTCAACACAGAAAAATGGGTCATTGTGCCCTTCGTATTGCCACGGCACATTAGGTTTAGGTCGACACATTTTCCTTCAGATTGGGTATTCCAACCACCTTGAAAATGATCCTGATCAAATGGCCCCAGAGTTATTTCATGTTGCCCTTCATGAATGAGTTTCATTTCACCTTCAAGTACCATCAAGGTTCTGTCAACCCCATCTAGAGGAGTGAAAATGGAAGTTTCTACTTCGACCGTAGCTGTAGATAAACGAAAGTCAAAGTTACGATCAGAGTACTTTGCAGTTTCGGGCCAAATAAAAAGTTCAGTCGTTGTTCCACCAGACCAGTTGGTGATTTTAAAGTCACTTGCCTTGAAATGTTTCATTGGGTTTAAGATAGGTTTTTCCTTTTTGATTCTTCCAGCTATACGGAGATAATGTTGATTCTAAATAATTAATTCATCTTGAAAATCCCAATTTCAATGTATCCATTAACGTAGGCAATTTTGAGCAACTTGAGCGTATATTCTTCTCCATTGGATTCATAGGTCCATGATTTCCCGGGAATGGCATTTTTGTCTTTTAAAACCTCACCATTTGGAAAGGTGATATTGATTACGGCATTTTCGATGTAGGTATTAACATTTCCAATGGTGATTCCAGTTTTGTAATCAACATAAGTATCGTGTTCGTCTATTTCTTTTTTTGAAATTAAAATGATGCTTGCCTGATTTGAGGAATCCTTTTGAACAACAGACTTTTCTGGACTACTATCAAAGCTTTCACTCTCAAATGATGAATCGTTGTCCGGATCTGTTTGTTTTGAATCCTCTTTTTCGCAATAATTGAGAGCTGCAAAAGTCAAGATGCCAGCCGATATAAATAATCCAATGATTGGGATAAGTTTTCGTTGCTTTTTCTTAGCCGTTTTCTCTTCCATTTAATCAGTTTTGGGTTGGATCGAAAAAATACATAAAATGATGAACAGATTGACAAGTCAAACTAAAAAAGGGCAGGAATTACTTCCCACCCTTTCATTGAGGTATGTTTTGATTTTATTGGACGATTATCTTTTTCTGCACTAACTGATTGGCAGTTTGAATGCTGATGTGGTAAATACCACCTTCAAATGCTGTTAAGTCCAATTGAGTTTCATTGGCGGCTGATCCGCTTAAGATTGTTTTTCCGTTCAGGTCCATAAGAACATAGTTAAACTCACCATCCACCGTGAGGGTTAACTCACCCTCAGTCGGATTTGGATAGAGGCTAACGGATGCCACTTCTTCAGAACGAATCTCATCTGAAAGAACCTGGCAGGTCAATTCCTTTGTTAAGTGTAAGTCAACTACCTCCCAACTTTCTTCCGACATTGAGTTATATTCGGACATAATTGGAGAAAAGCTGGTATCAACATAAGTGGTGTATTCCGTTGCAGCAGTTCCACTTTCAAATACTTGCATGATGCAGTTTTCTTCAAACAAATTCTCACGCATGTCAACCACTCCGTGCCATTTAAGACTGTGATTAGAGAAAAATCCACCGTAATTGTAATGTTCAGAAGCGCTTACGTTTTCCAATTTATTGTAATCCTTCATTTTAAGGTGATCTTGTGTCGTCATGGCTTCAATTACTTCTCCGCTTTGATCAATCTTAACCAAATACTGTTTAGCCGGATCTCCGTAGGTATTCATGTTCATCACCAAATTGTCTCCATCATGTCTTAATTCTACTTCGGAGCTATATCCTAATACAATTCCACTGTAGGTTTTCATCCAAACAATTGATCCATCTTCATCCGAAATTTCTCCCGAAAACGGAACATAAACACCTCCTTGCGAAAGGTAACCTGCTAACATTAAATTTCCATTGTCTAAATCCGAAATGGCTGTGCTATGGCAGTAAGGTCCCAAAGTATAAGCCTTGTTCCATACCAACTCTCCCTCACCATCGTAACGAATAAGAGACAAGTCGTTGGTTCGTTTACTGGTGCACAATCCACCGCCATCTGGAAGACCTTTGGCGTCAAAACCTGGATTTTTTCCACTTCCAAGTGTGTCTACTTCTACCGATTTACCCCAGTTAATTTCACCACTGGCATTGGTTTCCATCAAAAACAACTTATCGTAAACGGTCATCATCATTTGTAAATCACCACTGTTTAGGCGTTCAATAGAATTGACACTGTAAATACTTACGTTATTTCCCAGTAGGTAATCTTTGGCCCAAAGCATATTTCCATCCCCATCAAATTCACATAAAATAGCTGAGGTGTAATTAGAAAAGTCTTTTCGTAATCCCCAGAGGTAGAAATTACCATCGGGTTTTTCAACTACTTCAAAAGAACAGCTGGCTGCGGCAGTTGGAGCCGTAATTTTTTTCGACCACAATACTTCTCCCCATCGGTTAATTTTCATAACTCCCGCCGAGGGCATATTTTCTCCAGGATGATAATCAAATCCAATGAGTAAATCATCATCTGCAGTCTTAACTAAATCACGGAGAATAATGTAATTCTCATCACCATCAGGTGAATAGGTATAGGAAAAATCCTGTGCCATCAGTCCTGCCGAAGCCAAAAAGGACGCACAAATACCAAGTATCAGTTTTTTCATAGAATAGGGTTTTTAGTGTTACTTCCCAAAAGGGTTGATTTTGGGAGTGGGGGTTTAATCATTGACGTAATTCAAAATCAATGGATGCTTAAATATAAGGTAAAATGTTGAATTGCTTTTTGTTAGGAGGTTAAATTACCAGGTTGTCCTCAAAAATCGACAAGGCGATAAATCCGGTTAAGCCAGCGAACAAATAGCGGGCTGTATTGCGTCTGTGTTTTAACAATTGACCCAAAATAATGAACTCTACACAAAAGTCAGTGACAACTCATGATGAGTCTGTCACTATTATTCATCTCAAAAAACCAACAGAATATGAGCTTACTGAAGTAAATAGAAACGGTCACTTTGAACTGTATTTCTTTGAAAATGGAGGAGGAAAGCATATGATTGATTTTGAAGATTTTCCGGTCGAAGGGCAAAGCATTCACCTGGTAGCTCCGGGGCAAGTACATCATCTGGTCAGAACCGATAGCTGTAAGGGTTTTGCTGTTTTGTTTGATCCGGAACTATTAGAATCCTCAGGAGGTTTATTCGATTTTCTATTTGATCATATTTCTTCAGATGTACGATCTTTTTCACCTGTTTATCGGTTCGATAAAACTGCAACTGATCGTATTCAAAACTTAATTGTTTCCATGTACAGGGAAATAGAAAATCCTGGAGAATTTAGTTCGGATTATATAGTGAAGCAGCTCAATTTACTCTGTCTTCAGTGTATGCAGACACTCGAAGAGTATCAACTTTCGGTTTCCGTACAAAAAGACAGTGGAGCTTATCGTGCTTTTCGAAAATTACTCCATGAAAACTTTCGGGAAATGCGAAAAGTGAAAGATTACGCTCGCGAAATTGGCATTTCGGAGAAGCAGTTGAATCGAATTATATCGGCTCGAACAACTTTGTCCGCTTCAGCGATGATTTATCAAAAAATAACGGCAGAAGCAAAACGCCTTTTAGGAACGGGAACTGCGGTTAAAGACGTGGCCTATTTATTGAATTTTGATGAGCCTGCGCATTTTTCAAAGTTTTTTAAGGCCCAAACTGGCAGTAATCCGTCCGATTATCTTAAGTGACATCATTCTGACCGAATTGTACATTTCCATTAGCGAGACATCCACTTAGTTTTGGATACTCACTAATAGAATGAACGATGAAAAAACTAAAACTTACTCTGTGCCTTATTGGGCTATCTGTTTTTTCATGGGCTCAAACAGAATGGATTGAGGTTCCTGTGAACACAGACAAACAACTAAATGCAGTTGACTTTCCCTCTGCTGAGGTGGGATATATTGGCGGAAATGACAGTCTCTTGTTAAAGACCACGGATGGTGGTGAAAGCTGGACTGCAATTGATTTGAGTTCAATGATTAGTTCGTCCTATAAAAGCAATGTGGTGAATCTCAAATTTGTTTCGGAAGATACGGGCTATATGACTTTTGGAATTATTGACAGAACTTATTTGACCGTGGATGGCGGAGACTCTTGGAATATTGTAGAAACATCAACAACAAAGGCATATGATCATGGCTTATTTTTCTTTGGTTATTCAGACGGTTTTATAGGAGGGACATACGTGGGTGGAGGAGAAGTAATAGATGGGATTGGTAAAACAGAAGTCTTGGGAGAGATTGTAACTACTGTGACCTCTGAAGCATTATTGCCTTCTGAAACTGGGGATGGAAGCATTGAAGATTTAATTGTTGACATTGATTTTTATGATGAAAACTATGGTTTGGCTGTGAGTGATGCGGGAGTAATTTATCGGACCACGGATGGAGGAGATATTTGGAATAAAGTAGAGAGCTTTGAAGGTGGTTATCCATTAACCTCAGTGGAGATTGTAAGTGAAGAGGTTGCTTATGTTGGTTATGATGCGGAGACCTCAGGTTGGGGAGTTTTAAAGACAGAAGATGGTGGTGAAAATTGGGAGATGGATGCGGAGACGGCTACTTGGGGATACCCTGCTTATTTAGCTGCTCATGAGTCAGAAGTAGGAGATTTATATATAGGTGGAAGAATGTATAGTGGTGGTGGAATTATTTTGGAATGGTCAGAAGATTCGGGATGGTTATTTCAATTGAAAAAACATGGAATTCGATCAATGGATCATGCTGTTGGTGATCAAATGTGGGGAGTTGGAGATAGCGGTTTTGTAGTAAAATCGGCTCCTGTTGATTTGGGTGTTGAGAAAGAAGATACGGAGGATGGAATGGGCTTGATGGTTTATCCTAACCCGGCAAATGACAAAATTATGCTCCAATATTCATTGGGAAATAGTGTGGTGGAGGAATTCCATTTAACAATTTATGATTTAAAAGGACAAACGGTTTTTGTGTCCACTAAACCACAAAAAGAAATTGATGTTTCAAATTTTGATTCAGGAATTTATTGTATTCGATTAACGGTAAATGAAGCGGTTTCTGTAAGTCGTTTTTCGAAACAATAAAGTCGACTAATTATTTAGTTGAATTAATAGTAGCTTGAAGATTTTCGGCTTTCTGATAACCATTTGAGAGGAGGTAAAAGTTCTTTTCTTTTTTTAACACCAATGAAGGAAACCCTCTAATTCCCATTTCGGCAGAAAGCTGGAAGTCTTCTTTTACTTTTTGTTTCATCTCTTCCGATTCAAAAAGTTGTTGGAAGGCCTCTTTATCTAATTCAAATTGCTCGGCCAAATCCAAGTAGGTTTGAAGTTCGTTCGTATTTCGATTGTCCTTATAAAAAGCCAATTGAACCGCTTTAAAAAATTCAAACTCAATTTCGGGCTTCATTCTGCGGACAACGACTACGGCTCTTGAAGCAGGTTCGGTATCGTAAATAAAAGAAGCATCCTTTAAAATATCGAAGGAAAAAGCCTGGCCTGTTCGTTCACCAATTTCCACCCAATGAGATCGTAAAAAGTCAGCCATATCAATCGCCTTTTCCTTGTTGTAAGGGCGTAAGCCTCCGTTTACTACTTTTAAGGGAAGATCGGGATTGTTTTGAGCCAATTTACTCAGCTCAGGTGCAAAACCATGGCACCAGGAGCACATAGTATCCCCAAAATAAATTAAATAATCATCCTCCGATTCTAACCAATCAAAATCCATACTTCTTCTTTTAATTTCCTTTTAAGACGAAATGGCAAAACTAAACTTTCAAATTCGTAAACCAATCACACAAACATCATCTAATTGATCCAAATTTCCCTTCCATTCATAAAATGCCTTTTGTAAGGCCTCTTGCTGTTCTTCCATACTCTTTTGCTGAATAGACAAGAGTAGTTTTTTGAAGCGGGAAGACTTGAACTTTTTACCTCCATTTTCTGCATTTTCGCCACCAAACTGGTCTGCAAAACCATCTGAGAACAAATAAATGCTATCGCCTTTTTGCAATTGAATTTGGTGATTTTGAAATTGCTTTTGGTGACTGTATTTTCCTATGGGTTGTTTATCACCCTTAATTTCTTCAACATGATCACTTCCTCGCCTAATGATCCAAAGTGGATTGTTCGCTCCTGCAAATTCAAGGGTTAGCCCCTTTAGGGTACAAAGCGCTATGTCCATTCCATCTTTCACCTCTTCTTCGGATTTTTCAAACTCCGAAATCACAATTTCACGAGTTTTATTGAGAATTTGAGCAGGTTGTGACAATCCATCTTCTCTCACCGATCGGTTGAGACCATTGTTGCAGATTACAGAAACCATTGCTCCCGGAACACCGTGTCCCGTACAATCGGCCACAGCAAATAGTATTTTGTCATCTACCTCTTCCATCCAAAAAAAATCACCAGCTACAATATCCTTAGGTTTATAAAAAACAAAGTGATTTTTGAGTTTTGCCGACATGGATTTTGAAGAAGGTAATATCGCTGCCTGAATGCGTTTGGCGTATTGGATGGAGTCCAGAATTTCCTGATTTTGTCCTTCAACGGTAAGTTTTTGCTTTTCAATGAGCTCCTTTTGTCGTTGACTGACCCGGAATCGGCTAAAAATGAAAATTCCAAACAAAACAGTTAATCCTAAACCGGTATAAAGAAAATAAGACAGTTGTTTACGCTGATTATTTTCTGCTCGTTCGGCTATCAGTTCAGCATCTCTGATTTTATCGGCTTCGGCATTTTTAATGCTATCCTCAGCAGCTTGTTTCATGTATTCGTACTGATACTTTTGACGAATAACCTCATTGGCAGCATCCTTATTTCGCATGCTATCCACTAATACCACATGTCGTTCGTGCATTAACAGAGCTTTTTGGTAGTTCCCGAGGGTCTTATAACTCTTATGCAAAAAGAAAGTGGATTGTCGTTCTTCCAAAACAGAACCAACCTCCTTGGAGAGGTCCAACGCTTTTTCAAAGTAAGGAACTCCCTCCTTTATTTTAGATTGGTTAAAGTAGACAGATCCCAAAAAATTTAACGAATTAGCAATCCCTTCTTTACGTTCGGTTTCCAACATCATTTGATGTGCTTTTTCACCGTAAATTATGGCTGTGTAATAAACTTCCTGTGACATATAAACACTTCCAATATTCATAAGATTAATAGCGGCCCCCATCGTTTTTCCCAGTTCCAGATTCAGTTCATAACTGCGATTAAAATAAATCAGTAAACTGTCTTTTTGCCCCTGACTGTCATAGACACTGGCAATGTTATTGTAACAACGTGCTAAGCCCGATTTATCCTGAATTTCTGTGAAAATGGCTAAGCTTTTTCGGTAATAATCCAGTGCTGTTTCCAAATCACCTTGATTTTGATAAACACCGGCTATGTCGTTGAGTGAAGCTGCAATTCTTTTTTGGTCGCCCAGTTCAACCCTAATGTTCAATGCTTGATGATAATAGTCACTGGCTTCT
>JAKSBJ010000126.1 GCA_022361195.1 Flavobacteriales bacterium | reverse complement strand
GAGAACATATAAATGGGATTTAATTTGACAGAATCTCTGGAATATTCTCTTCTTGGCAGGATGTGAGATTCCTCTGGAAGTTCGTAGACGACTCTTAATTTTGCACGCTGATAGTTCGTTTGAGGGAAGCCGATCCAATTCTTTAGGCTTCTTATGTTTTCCCCTCTTGCATTTTGATCAAAACAGGCTGAATCCAAAACGTTGAAATGAAATACCAGCGATTCATCAGGATTAATAGAATGAAATGAAGGAAAGTTTCTCCACCACAACCGATCCTCTCTTTTGATGTGGTAGAGGGAATCTGGAGTTTCTAGTTCAAAATGAAAATTAAAATAACCCCAGGAATTCCAGTTCTCATAAAAATGGATGGTAGAATCGGATCCATTTCTTATAATCACATCCACCTCATTTTCACTCCAACAAGGACCAAATAGTTTTAAGCTGTCTCCATGTGGCATTGAAAGTTCAATGGAAACCTCATTGTTAGTGTCAACTTGCTCTTTTTCCTGCTTTGTGGTTGGATCAGATTTCTTTTCTGGATTAGAGTATGGTAAGAGTAAGAAAATAGAAAGTACCAGAATATGGCTGATTGGATTCATGGGTAGGCGTTTGATCCAATAACCAAAAATGGAGGGGTTAGTTACAGACAATGGCCATTCATGTTTCCGAAGTTATTAGAATCTTATTGATGGAGGAACCAGGGAATCAGAATTAAGCTTGAATGATACTAATGAGTTCTTTTTTTACCGTTGAAGATAGTCCAGCTTCTCTATCAAGAAGTTCCATTCTTATGTTTATGGAATCATCTGCCTTCAAATGTTCAACGTACATTTTGAGATTGAATGCGGTAAAAAGGCTTGTAATGTAAACGGTTTTTTTGGCATTATCCTCCATTATTGAGAACTCAGTTTGGAACAAATGTGATAGAGTTGCTTCCATGCTACTATCAGTTGTTTTTTTCGTTGGAACTACGGTTTGTTGTGTGTTTTTTTCGGGCTCAATGAACTCATCAAATTCGTCAATGTATAATTTCCAATTTCCCCATTCTTGTTTTTCTTCATCGAAATAAGCGCACAGAACGGAGCGACTATAGGGTGTTTGGACCAATTTATTTCTGACATAGATAACAAATAGTAGGTCAGCAGTATCCTCTTCTTTACCACTCCAGGAAATTCCACCTTCAAGATGAAGATTTAAATTTCCAAAAATGCCTGTGTCCGGATAAAATCGTGCATGTAATCCAAAATCTTCAACGATCTTATACGAAAGGTCTTGTTCGAGAAGTTCAATTAGCGGCGAAATGTATTTTTCTTTGAAAGTTGTTTGCATTGGTCCCTTTGATCTTTAATAATTGGAAATATAGGGATTTAAGATGATGTGTGATCAATGCCGATTATCGCAACGCAATTGAACAAATTCCTCCGATTCACCTAAAAAATGAATACTTCTACAACCAAAACTATGACTCAAAAAACCAAATACAACCGGAGGCTTATTTTTAAAGAGTTTACCAGCCCATTGTGCCGGATGATCTGGATAATAGCTTTCTTCAATTCCGTTCAGCGGTTCTAAAAATGTGCCTTCACTGTCATGATAAAACTTGCTATAAACAATCTTCTTTGTTTTGATGGACCTTACAACGACGTGTCTGCTGCCTAAATTTTGATTACTACCCCAATTTTGAACCATGTATTTTAATCCGTTCATTTCAAATTGATAGCAATTGGTTGAATTAGAACGAGCTATACGTTTTTTATCCCATTCAGATGAAATGACTACTTCAGGGAAGTCTTTAGGATCCATTGCTTTCCACTCAATGGGCGCAATTTTTCCTTGAACAAAGGAGTTTTTTTGTTCAACCATGGCCAATGTTCCTCTGTAATTAACAATTTTACTTGCTGCTTCATCCAGTTCAAAACCAAACATAAAATCATATGGTAATATTTCTTCGCTACTGGTGCCATAAGGATTAATGAAGGCCACAATGGGAGTTTCACTAACCTTTCGCGAAAAGAGGGTATCTGAAAAAAAGTGATAAATAAAAATTTTATCTGATTCTTCAATTGCTAATCGCTCAAGAAGTAACGAACGATATTTCCCCTCTATGCGGTGGTAGTTTTGTTTTTTATCCTCGGTTTGTAAAAATTCTTCATCTATTACAGAAGACCCTTCCTCATTGAAGAAATTGTATCGATCACTCAGAGGAACAAATCCAAATTGGGTTTCCTTATCCAGATGATAAAGGTGAGCCGGATAAAGCTCAATTTCGGAAGAATCATACTCCATGTCTTCCGGTTTAAAATCGGAAAGTAGCCGCCCGGCAGAGTCGAGAGAAGTTACGATAGTGTGTGAAGTATCGCTTTTAAGGTCTTCTTGTGGCTTAGAGGAATTTTGTGTTTCCCGGCAACCAAAACCAAATAACAGAATAGATCCCATTAAACTTAAAAGGAGAAAGTGGCGCTTAATCATACCACAATGATGATGAAAATTGAAGGAAATTAAGTTAAGAAAGCAAGGTTTTCGGCCAGAAGTTTATTAATTGAAAAGGATAGGGTATTATATGAAAAAAAAAAAAAAAAATATCTGCTTTTCTCCCTGTAACATTCATTCAGGAGGACGTTTAATTCCATTAAGAAGAGGTGTAAAATCAAAATGAGCTCGCCCAGTTTGAGCGAGCTCATTTATCCAACAACCTTAATTTAAGGTATCACCACGCTCATTGTGTCAATGGCGTAAGTTGAAAAGTAACCCAGCACATCTCCCGACCAATTGCTAACAGGATTGGCTGGTGCCGAAACTGAATAACTAAAGGCCGATGGATCAGAGATGCTCAACATTCCTTGGTAATATTCATATTGAGATTTGCTCATGGTCATCAATTCAACATCTACTTTTTTGCCTGACTCAAAAAGCTCGTTTAAAATTCGGGGAGTCAATTCTTCCCCATCATTATTGTTGTCTGAGAACAAGACCAAGTTTTCTACCTCATCCATTTTTTGACCATCGATCGAATAACGAATTCGGTAATAATTATCCTCTCCTGCTGGATCAGACAAAGCGGTACGAATGATAAGGTCCCCTTCTATATTCTCATCTATCAATAGTTCATTGATATTTGTTTTTTTAGTTAAATGAGAGTTAGCTTCAACTGAGATATCGTTAAAGTCTACCGATAATTTATAGTCTTGATCCTCTAATGCTTCCAAAGGCAATGCATAACGCCCATTACTTTCATATGGAACTAATATCGCCGAATTTCCTTCAGGAGTCAATTCAACCGTGGCGTTCTCTACATAAGTTGGCGTATCATCAGATAAATAAGGAACCGACTCGGAAAGGATAATTGAAATGGAGTCATCCATGGTATTGAGCTCGGCATCGAGGATATAACGTTTGTCTCCTTCTTTTACTTCAAGATCAATGATTTTTTCGCAGGCCGATGCAATTAGTGCGAAGGCCATAATGAATAAGAATGATTGTTTTCGCATTTTACAGAAGGTTTTTAAAAGTTAAAATTGTAAGTGACAGATGGCACCCATCTGAATAATGAAATTTGAACGGCCTCGTACGATCCCGGATCGGCCTCATTTTCACGGAAAGAGATGGTATAGGCATTTTGACGTCCGTACACATTGTAGAGTGATACGTTTAAGCTAGACTCAAACTTTTTACGCTTTTTAAAGTCCCAGGTAAGTCCTAAATCCAACCGGTGATAGTCGGGCATTCGGTAGCCATTACGCTCGGTGTAATAAGGAACTGTTATTCCATCAAGTGTGTATTGCCCCGACGGAAAAGTAACGGCATCTCCAGTGTAGTAAACAAAGTTACCAGAGAGGGATAAGCGATCAGTGATTTTATAAATAGCTACAATCGATAAATCATGTGTTCGATCCTGACGAGCAGGGAATGGATTTCCATTGTCAATTGCATCAAACTTATGTTCGGTACGAGAAAGGGTATAACCAATCCAACCAGTGAATTTCCCTACTTTTTTCTTAAATAATAATTCAACTCCGTACGATTGACCTGTTCCGTAAACCAATTCAGCTTCTACAAAGTCATTTAAAAAGACATTGGCTCCGGTTTTATAATCGATGACATTTTGCATGCCTTTGTAATACACCTCAGTAGAGAATTCGTATTTGTTGTCTTTTAGGTTTTGATAGTACCCCAATGAAACTTGATCGGCAATTTGGGGTTTGATGTTGTTCGAGCTCATTACCCAAACGTCAATAGGGGTTGAAGTGGTGGAACTGGTGAGTAAGTGTAGGTATTGAAAGTTTCGGTTATAGTTTAACTTTAAAGAGGTGTTTTTACTTAGAAGGAAAGAAGAAGAAAGTCTGGGTTCAATTCCATAATTAGTATTCATGATCTCTCCACTTTCGTAAAAGGTAGTTCCCGTTAAGTTTCCAGCCTCGTCGTACATGTATTCATTCCCCTCACCCAAACGGTTGAGCATTGAAAAACGAACGCCATAATTCAATCGAATCTTTTTACCGATTTTTTGTTCGTTAGAGAGGTAAACAGCACTTTCCAGTCCATAATTCTTATCTGTTTCAACCACATTTCCATCTTCATTTTCAGATGAAACAACACCTGGTGAAAGGGAGTGGTGTGCAACATCAAATCCAAACTTTAAAGTATTGTTATTATTGGCGTAGAGTGAGAATTGTTGTTTGAGGTTGAAATCTCGGATGGATGAGGTGATCTTTAAATTATCCTCTAAAAAGTTGACTAAAATGTTGTAGGTATAGTCGTTATAGATAACTGAGGTGTTGGAGAATAATTTTTTACTCATCACATGGTTCCAACGGAAGGTAGCTGTGGTGTTTCCCCAGTCCAATCCAAACAAATCATCAAATCGTAAAACATCCCTTCCCGTGTATCCCGACAAGTAAATTTTGTCTTTCTTTCCTAGTTTGAAATTGGCTTTAAAGTTGAGGTAGTAGAAGTAGAGCTTGTTTCGGTTGATGGTTTCATTGTCTGACAACTTTAAATAAGTTCCTACATAAGATGTCCGACCCGAAAGTAAAATAGAACCCTTGTCTTTTTTTATTGGACCTTCCAATGCCAAACGAGAGGCAATAAGCCCAACTCCACCAGCTCCTGACCATTCTTTTAAGTTTCCATCTTTCATCCTAACATCCATTACAGATGCGGTTCTACCTCCATACTCAGCTGGCATTCCTCCTTTATACAATTCGGCCCCTTTAAGTACATCACTGTTAAAAACCGAATAAAAGCCTAAAACATGGGAAGGATTGTAAACAGGTGCTTCGTCTAGTAAGACCAAATTCTGTCCCAATCCCCCTCCACGAACATAAAAACCCGAATTTCCATCACCGGCTGTTTTAACTCCTGGACTCAATTGAGCCACTTTCATAATGTCTGGTTCACCACCAAATGTGGGTAGCTTTTTAACGTCTTTAATATTGATTTTGGTAACACTACCATCAGTTCTGGTTAAGTTTTCATCTTTCTTTTGAGCTGTTACGGTTACCTTTTTCAAAACTTCACCTTGTTCGGGAACGGCCATTTCAATGTCCATGGTCAAAGCCGAGTCCAATTGAATTTGTTTGCTGATGTTTTCGTATCCGATTGATCGATACTCAATGGTATATGTTCCGGCAGCGAGGGTGAGTGAATAAAAACCGTAAACGTTAGAGATGGTTCCAACCCCGGGTAGTTCTTTAACAACCACATTAACAAAGGGAAGGTCTTCACCGTTAGCAGCATCCGTTATTTGACCACTGAGGGTAAACTTTTCCTGAGCTGATAAGGGAAGAGGGCCTAAAATAAAGAAGGCCAATAAGAGTAAAATCTGTCCTTTATGCATTTTTCAAAAATTAAATCCTGCAGCAAGTTGAAGAAGATGACTCTTTTTACCATATAAAATCAATTTATAGGCTGAAACAGAATATGAATGCGGTTAGTTGATCAGTTAATATCATTCACTGAAACAAATGCTTCTTTGACTGATTATGATAAGCGTAAACAAATGCTTTGAAAAAAATTATGGATATTGAGCATAATGAAAAGAGCATTTCGTCTTGCTTATATTAAAGAAGCGCTTTTAACGGCAGTGTTTTGGTTTGCCTTGATTCTGGCAATCAGAGGATTTGTGGTGACGGAAGTGGGGATGTATCGTATCCTGTTTATCTCGGTGAGTTGTGCTTTAATTGTTTATCTCAATTCGGTTTTTCTCTTTCCAAAGTTTTTGCTTTCACGTAAGTATTTTCAGTTTGCTTCTTTAGGGCTGTTTTTTCTGATCGCTTTCGCAATTTTATTCGATTTCCTGTTTGTTGGATTAATGGATGTGCTAAATCTTGAAATCATCAATACGAATAAGGAAGGAACAGGAATTGGTTGGGTAAAATGGTATTTAATGGCTCCTATGGGCTATTCAATTATTCTTTCGTCGCTTTATAAAATGGTAGCACAGAGTAGTAAGGATAGAGAGAAAAAATTAGAATTTGAGCTACGTTTTTTAAAGGGGCAAATCAATCCGCACTTTCTATTTAATTCGCTTAATAACCTCTATACACTCACAATAAAAAAGTCGGATAAAGCTCCTGAGATAATTATGGAATTGTCCAATCTACTGAACTATTCCTTGTATGAATGTGATCAGGATACGGTTCCGCTTTCGTCAGAGATTAAGGCAATAGAAAATTACTGCAATCTGGCGCGATTAAAGGATAGTAAAGGATTAAATATTGATTTGCAATTGGAGACAGCCAATGGTAATTTACTAATTGCACCTATGATTCTCATAACTTTCGTTGAAAATGCCTTTAAGCACAGTAATGTAGAGGATACGGAAAGTGGTTGGATAAAGATTGAGTTATTGACTTCTGGTAAAAAAGTTCATTTTAAGGTGAGTAATACCAAACCTATTCATGAAAAACATTATCCCGAAAATAGTTCGGGCATTGGTTTGGTGAATATTGAACGCCGTTTGGATCTTTTTTACCCCAATCAACATGAACTAAAAATTAATGAAACTGATCGGGAGTTTGAAGTATTACTAGAGTTAACTACCGCTTAAAAGATGTTTGAAATGGATAAAATCAGATGTATTGTAATTGATGATGAGGAGCTGGCTCGTGAGCTAATTACGACTTACATTGTTCAGGTTGAAGATTTGGAGTTGGTGGCCGAATTAAAAAGTCCGGTAGAGGCTGTTTCTATCTTAAATAAGGAAAAGATCGACCTTATTTTTCTGGACATTCAGATGCCTAATTTGACTGGAATTGAGTTTTTAGAAACCATTTCATCACCTCCGGGTATTATTTTCACTACAGCCTATCGGGAATATGCCATTGAGAGTTATTCCTACAATGCCATTGACTACCTCCTAAAACCCATTGCTTTTCCACGTTTTCTACAGGCTGTCAATAAAGGAATTGAGCATGTGACCAATAAACGTAAGTTGGAAATGCATAGTAGCAGTAGTGCTGAAAGTGTAGGGAGTTTGGATGAAGAGAGCATTTTGGTAAAATCAGAACGAAAGCTATTACGCTTAAAACTGCAGGAAATTGAACTTATTGAGGGGATGTCAGAATATGTGGCTTATCACCTCAACGGAAAACGGGTTTTATCCCTCAACTCCTTAAAAAGCCTTGAAAAAGAATTACCATCTAATCAATTTATAAGAGTGCATAAATCCTCTATCGTTAATAAGAAGTTTGTTACCGGAATTGAGGGTAATATGCTATTGGTTAATGGGAAAAAGATCAGTGTTGGTGCTAGTTATAAGCTCAAAGTAATGGAAGATCTTTTTGGACGAGGTGATTCTTGATCAGTATAATGGTTTGCAAGTGCGAACAAACAGTTTTTCTTAAGAGTTGGATGGGTACTCTTAATTTCTAAAGACTGAGGTAGAATAAATTTTCTGAAGTTTGAATATGTAAACCAATATTTCACTAGTTTAGTGAGGAGCATAAAAAGCACAATGAAGTATACTGATGTTTTAATAAATATTAGAAAAATTATTCGTTCAATTAACTTGGAGAGTAAGCGTATTGAAAAAGAATACGGAATCAGCATTCCTCAATATTTATGTTTAAATTTTTTGAGTTCTCAAGAAGATTATCGAGCTACGGCTAAAGAAATAGGTTTACATCTGAATCTTAACGCTAGTACTGTGAGTGGAATAGTTTTAAGGCTTGAAAAAAAAGGATATTTGGCTAAGCTTCCTCATCAAAGTGATAGAAGGTCGGCTTATATTTACTTAACGGCATTAGGGGAAAAAATTGTTAAATCGATTCCTGATTTACTGCATGAAAAGCTGACTAAAAAATTAGAGAAGTTATCTGAAAAAGATCTAGAAAACCTACAAGACTCTCTTTCTCTATTAGTTGGTTTTATGGAAGTGGAGGATGTCGATGCCTCTCCTTTAATCACTCCTGGAGAAACAATTATCAGAAAATAGTCGATAACTATTCCTACTTACTTATTCTAGTTTTTCTGAAGAGTGTTTTTGGGCGGGTAAATCTTTGAAAAGATCCAAGCGGCAAGCATGGCAATGGCAAAAGAAGGGGCTAATACATCCAGCTTTTTGAGATAGGGACCAATTCCTTCCATTGGAATAAGAACAAACTTAAACAGTGAAACACAAATAAAACCTGTTAGCATGGCTGCAATGGCACCTTGCTCAGAAAGTCCTTTCCAAAATAAGGATAGAATAATGACGGGACAAAAGGTCGCAGCTATCCCTGACCATCCAAATATGACCATCCAAAATACCGTTCGATCGGGGGATATTTGGGCAATAATTAAGGCAATGGCCAAGGCCAATAATGACATGATTAAAGTGACCCAGCGCGAAATTTTTGTGAGATCTTTATCCTTTAAATCCGGTCGGAATATTTTTTGATAAAAATCTCTGGTAATAGCACTAGAAGCGATAACTAATAATGAATCAATGGTGGACATAATTGCCGATAAAACAATGGCAATGTAAATAGCAACGAGAAGGTAAGGGAGGAAATTTTCAGTCATCATACCCAAAACGTGTTCTGCATTTTTTCCCAGAACAGCTTCCGGGTTTTGTCCAGGACTGGTAAAGAAAATTCTTCCCAAAATTCCAATGGTCACTGCTGCGGCATCTGTGAGTAAAGTAAAGACAACAGCCACCCACTTTCCTTTGTCAATTTCTTTTTCATCTTTAATGGACATAAAGCGAACATAAACTTGTGGTGACCCCAAAAATCCTAATCCAATCATGGCAAAACCGAGCATGGCGGCAATGTTCATCCATGTATTATCACTGGTTCCCCAAATGTTGGTTAGAGCAGGGTCGATATTATGTAAGCCCTCAACAATTCCTGTTCCTCCATCCATCGAAAACCACACAACAATGGGAAGTAAAACCAAGCCCAAGAACATTAAGATTCCCTGAAAAAAATCGGACCAAACCGCTGCTACAAATCCACCAATGAAGATGTAAGTAAGAACGATGAAAAAACCTATAATGGCTCCCAATTCATAGTTCATTCCCATCATGGATTCAAAGGCCTTTCCAGTAACGTCAATTTGGGTGCTGACATAAATTACCACAAAGACAGACAAGATAGACGCGGCTAAAATACGTAAGGTCTTTTTGGTACTTTTAAAATGACTTTCCAGATAATCGGGAACGGTAATAGCTCCGTACTGGTCACTTTTTCGTTTAAAGCGTTTGGCCATAAACCACCAGGAAATAGCAACTCCCAAAACTTCACCAACTACCACCCAGTAGGCGGATAGTCCAGATAGGGCTCCCATTCCGGTTAAACCAATTAATAACCAACCGGACTCACCTGTTGCACGAGCCGAAAAAGCAACAGCCCAATACCCTAGACGTTTACCTCCTACATAGTAATCACTCATGCTTTTAACACGACGTGATGCAATTATTCCAATGAGAAAAAGTATTGCAATATAAATTCCTAAAACGACAAACTTGGTGAGTTCCATATACGTTTATTTGGTCTGTAATTCTGATACAAAAAGATCTTGATGCTCTGCAACAAACTTTTCCAGGGTTTTGAAGAAATTTAGAATATCTGCTTTTTCATTTTGAGCATTAATGGTAACTAGCCGAATAAACTCATCTTCTTTAAAAGAGCCGTATCCTACTAACAATTCAGAATGCTCATACAAAGCAGTGCAAATTGTTTTTGCCGGAATGCCTTTGTAATTAAAACAGACGGAGATGGATTCGTCATAGCTGTATAAAGTGTAATCCGGATTATTGCGAACATACTCTCGTGCAAGGTCAGCTAAATCAAATTGATGGTCAACAATACGTTCTAGTCCACTAGTTCCAACACTT
>JAKSBJ010000302.1 GCA_022361195.1 Flavobacteriales bacterium | reverse complement strand
CCCCGCCGCCGAAATAATCACTTTTTTTACCCTAGGACCATGGATGTCCCATGGCATGGTGCAGGATGCCTATGTCATGATTCAAAACAGTTTCATCCGTCATCTTGAATGGTCCTCCCATTCTTCTCCCAATGCGAACCGGATTTCCGTCGTAAGACGGTCCACGCCGAAACCCTTCGAATCTTCCAATCGCAGTCATATTCTGACCGGCATCGAATTTGGCGTTGGCGTGAAGCGAAGCCAAGGTCGCCTCGTTCGGACTCCACTCCATCAGGCTGCCCGGCCCACACCCAGGCGTCACCGATCCCAAGACTGTGAACCCCTTTGGGTGACGTTGCTGGGAAGTTTGAGTTTGGTGCTGGGTATCCTGGCTTGCTGGGTGCTGCTTTAAGCGCCGACCGCTCGATTGGCAGCGGTGGAAAGGATGCCTGACAGCTCTTGTTACTTCTCCGAATTCGCTGAGAGGGGCTTCGCTTGATTTGCCGGATCGGCATGCCGGAGGCGATCCATTTGATGCATGGCGGCACCGGTCATGACCAATGGATACAGGTCCTCAAAGTACCAGAGCTTCGCAAAGTAAAACCCGATGGGAGACACATGCCGATAGGTGCCATCCTCTATCCTCGGCAACAACCAGGCCAGACCTCGCTCAAGTGCGTTTGCACTTCGCTCGGCCAACGCTGCCTTGGAAGCATCCAGATGGCGGAGCGCCGTGGCTACCGCCGATAGGGCAAGAGCGGTTTCTTCATGTGAGGATGGCGCCGCCAGGGCGCCTCCCCAGCCCCCGTCCTGGTTCTGTTGATGCAGCAACCAATCCAAAGCTTTCTCCAACGGTCCGGCGAGAGCATCGCGCCGGGTGGGATGCAGGCTCAGCAGTCCTTCCATGACTTTCGTGGTGCCATAGACCGGGTTGGCTTCATTTTGGACATGTTGATTCCCGAACCACAACGGCACCCATTGTCCGTCAGCGGATTGTTCTTTTCTCAAGAATGCGGTAGCACGATCCATGGCGCGTTCCACCCTG
>JAKSBJ010000371.1 GCA_022361195.1 Flavobacteriales bacterium | reverse complement strand
CGATTTAAGGAATTTACTTTGTCGGGAATTGGAGCCGAAAAGGTAGGTGGCCGCTGGAATGAAGTTGGAACTCGCGCTGTCTATTGCTCCGAAAATATCGCCCTGGCTTTATTAGAATATTACGTTCATTCCGAAAACATTGCCACCCTTCCCAAAGAAATTTTAGTCGCCAAAATTGAAATTCCAGACAAATTTGTCATTCAGGAATTAGACGAACTCCCTGAGCGGTGGAATCAATATCCTTATTCCTCCAAAACAACAACTGTTTTTACCCAATTGGCACAAAGTCGTGATTTTTTCGCCTTAAAGGTTCCGTCTACCATTGTGGGAATGGAGAACAACTATATTTTGAATCCGCTTTATAAGGATTTTGGTAAAGTGGAGGTGGTTGAGTTTATGACTTTACCAATTGATGAGCGACTTAAGACGAAGTAGGTTTTATCAAAAATCGTCTCCAGCTATTTTTTCACCGTCAATTTTGATTTGTAGTTTGACTTTGGCTATCGCATAACCGTATACTTCCAGCAGCCTTTGCTTTTCATTAATGATTAGACGATATTGGATTAGCGGTTTAGTTTTATTGACGGCAAAAAGGTCTGTGTTGTGGACGACTAATTCTTCTTCATGGTACAATTTCAATCCACCAAACCAGCTGTTTAATACCCTAAAATGGTTGCCTTCAAATTCTGCTGTTAGTTCCTGTTTGAACATTTTTGAGGTTTGTGTTGAGTGGAAATAGGAGGTAGCTTTTACTTAATCTTCCTAAAAGTTAAACTCATTCGGCCATTTTCGGTATCGGATTTTGGAATGGCGTGTTGCCAGTCATCCTGAACTTCATTGGTCATGTAAATTAATGAACCTGATGGGAGTTCAAAATTTTTGATGAGTTCCATATCCTTGATATTTCGGAAACGTAATGTTCTTGTTTCTCCAACTGAAACAATAGCTACTCCAGTTCCTTCATAAAGAATATCTGTTTGATCGGAATGAAATCCCATTTTAGATGTTCCGTCGAGGTAATAATTAATTAAGCAATTATTTGGCTTAAAATGGAGTCTCTCATCAATCAAATCAACAATCTGCTGAAGTTCGGTAGTGAATTCCTGAAAAGGATAGCTGATTTGAGAGTAGTTGTAAGCTTTTCCAAAACTGGCAGTTTTGCGAGCTTTCATTCGTTCATCCCAATTCACATTTAAACGCAAATTCTCAAATAAGTCCGTTGGCTTACTAATGAAGTTTTCGATGTAAGTAATTCCTTCCATATCTGTCAATTTACGAAGATTGAATTTAAAGATTTTCTATGAAGATGGTTTGTTGCGTAACAATGTTGTTTTTCTGATTTTAACTGTAAAACTAGCTTTATTT
>JAKSBJ010000234.1 GCA_022361195.1 Flavobacteriales bacterium | reverse complement strand
GGTTAGACTTTTTTCTTCTCGAATTAATGAAACAACTGTTCCCATAGATATCATTTGTTACTTAAATTCATTTTTTACTAATTCTATTTCTAATTGACATATGGCTTGTTTAAACACAAAAATTTTATAATTACCACACCAACTCCCCAACCAAGAGTCACCATCCAACACTCCATAAAAAACACTATAGAAAAACTTCGTTTTGGGTTAAAAAAGCAGCAGCTACAATATACTCATAATTTGCTCATTTAATTAAAAATCACCCCCCAGTAATGAGCCTATTAACTTTATACCTCCCAAACAATCCACTAAAAACAAAAAACTAGTGCACTCAGAATTAGCACACTAGTTTAAACAAAGCTTTAAGAGAGTTCAAGCTCACTCCTCATGAAACAGATGCGTCGAAATGGCCATTCTGTTCCAAATATTTACGGTACCTATTAGCATGATTATTTGAGCGATTTCATTTTTGGTAAAATGTTTACTTACGGCCCCAAAAGTATCATCCCCTACACCAGCATTAGAAATTTGAGTGATCTCGTCTGTCATTTTTAAAGCTGCTTTTTCTTTCTCCGAAAAAAGAGGTGATTCCCACCAGGCAGATAAAGCAAAGAGTTTTTTTGTGGGCACATTTGCATCTAAGGCCATTTTTGAATGGATCTCGATACAGTAAGCACAACCGTTAATTTGGGATGCTCTCAAGCGAATAACTTCGGCCAATTCTGGTTCTATGGTAGAAGTTGAAAGGTATTTCTCCAAGGCAGACATGGCTTCATAGGCCTTTGGCTCTAAGTCGCTAATAATTAATCTTGTTTTCATGAGTTTGTATTTTAGTTTAATATCGTTTTCAAGAATTTGGCACTTAAGAAGAGTCCCATTCCAAACACGGTGTGAGCCAATAAACTAAGCAATCTGGCTTTTGTGGGATCGGGTACTTTAGCTGCTGCAAACCCAATTCCGAATGCGGGTTGCATAATGAAAAAGGGAGCTACGATGGTGACAATTCCTATTATTAAGGCCGGAAATAAAGTGGGGTGCATGAGCCATTTTTTACCATAGATCACCGCCAAAAGACATGCGAAGGTGATTCCAATTAAATAGTGAGCTCCCCAACCAATGGCCAGTTCATACTTAATTGGAGGACTATTGAAAATTTGATGATGTGAAAACTTTCCGTTGAAAAAGTGCCCAATCCACCTGCCTAAAAACCGATAATCCAAGGTTGGAACACCAAACATTTTTAAAATCCAGGAGTAGATGTCCATTATGGCCGTGGCTCCAATACCTACGGCTATTGCATGAAAAAAATAATTCATCTTTTTTTGGACAAAGCTATAGTGCCAGGGCAAGCAGGAAATAGGACAATTGTGAGAAAAAACAGGACAATTCTATTGTTCCCGAAATTCCTTAGGAGTAAAGTTTGTATGCTTTTTGAAGAAGCGAATAAAGTAAGAGTCGTCCTCAAAGCCTAATAAAAAGGCTATTTCCTTTATTTGCAAAGTGGTTGCTAATAAATTCCGTTTGGCTTCAAGAATAACCTCCTCTGTAATTATTTGCGAACTGGTTTTTCCCAATATTTTTTTTGAAATGCTATTGAGCTTGTTGGTGCTGATGTTGAGTTTTTCAGCATAAAACTGTGGTGTTTTGTGCAATTTATACTGCTGCTCTAACAAGAATGAAAACTGCTCTATCACTTCATGATCCATTGAATTTTTCTCCATAATGGATATTCCTTTTTTGCGAACCAATTGGAGAAATAATAAGTTCAAATATCCCTTAATGGCATCTCTATATCCATAAAGTTCTTGGCTGTTTTCGTTTAAAATGAGGTTGAAAGTTTGAAAGATTTCCTCAAATGATACACTGTCCAATTGGTAGTAGTTTTTTCGGAATAAGTCCCGAAAGGTTTTGATTTTTATCTCCTCATGAGGATAATAAAACTGCTTATCAAAAGTGAGGATAAAACCACTTCCTCCCTTTTCCAAACTGAGTTCATGAACTTGTCCCGGGCGCAGTAAAAAAAGAGAATAGTTCTGAATCTCATAATGCTCAAAATCAATATGATGATCTCCTCCTCCAGCCTTAATGGCCAATAAGTAATAAAAGTCATGTCTGTGAATCTTTTCAAACATCTGCTGATGTTTCAAATCCTCATCCAATTTTATGATTTGAAAGTTCCCAGATACATGCTGATCATCATATTTCCTTATTGTGATCTCTTCCATTCACCCAATACTATTCGGTTTCACCTCATCATTAAAACCCTGCTCATTGCGCAAGGTATGAAGAGTGATGATTTCTCAAAATACAAACCTAATGATTCTTCAAATCAAAGAACCATTTGAAAACGCTCATTCAATTAAAAATCAGCGCTTACTTGTTAGCTTATCAATTCATATTAACTTTGCGCCTTGAATCAATTCAGCATTGAAAGCGTTTCTGATCTAAAAGACAGCTAGATTTTCAAAAATGGACCCAAGCAATTTTTGTAGTCGTCGTGCAATTGGATTTGGAAAATCGTTTGCTGAAAAGGAGGATTAAACGATTGGAATATGCAAAAAAGAAATAGGCTCAGAGCTTTTTTAGTTCCGGCAATGCTAGTTCTATCCAGTGCGATAATGGCAATGGCATGGCTTGGGCATTTGAAATACAAGGAGGACTTAAGTTTTGCGATGGCGTCTCTCTTTGCCTGGTTACTTGTTCTTCCGGAATATCTTTTGAATGTTTCTGCGATTAGATGGGGAGTTGGTATTTACCAACCCAGTGAAATGGCGGCGATGAACCTTTCTTCGGGGATTGTTTTTATTGCCATGGTTTCTCACTTTGTTTTAGGCGAGGAGTTGACCGTTCAAAAATATATTGGTTTTGGACTGATGATTGTTGCGATGATTTTAATCTCGGAGTCTAAACCAGCTGAAACTAAAAAGGAACAATAGCTATGGAAGTGTACTTGGTTCCCCTTATGCTTTTTGCTTCAAGTGTCCTGATGGCTTTTGCCTGGATTGGACATGTCAAATACAAACACAAAAGTTTCTTTGTCGCACTCATTTTTAGCTGGTTATTGGTTTTACCAGAGTATCTACTCAACGTTTCGGCTATTCGATGGGGAGTTGGAACTTTCGAGCCAAGTGAGATGGCAGCCATTAACTTATCGACAGGAGTAATTTGTATTGCGCTTGTTTCAAAACTGTTTTTGGGTGAGAAGTTGAGCACCCGTAAAATTTTGGGCTTTATTTTGATGGCGATTAGTGTGGTATTGGTGGTGATTTAGGGGGATAGGCATGGTTTGCAGTTATATTTTCGAACGCTAGCACAAAAAAGGTATTAAAAGGCTTACACCGTTAGTGATAGACTTTTTTACCATTAGTCCGTAATCACCGAATTCTGATTTAATTCGTATTCAACTTCATTTTCATTCAAATCTGCAACTTTGATAAAGTTGAGCCTCTCGATAAGTTTTATGGCGTTTTCATTTTGTTTGGTCGTTATCGCCCAAATACGGTTTAGTCCAATATTATTAATACCGAATTCTATTGCTAATAACATTGCTAAAGTCATATAACCTTTTCCACGGTGCTGAGGCAATAAAACACAGCCAAGCTCTCCTTCTCCTTTGCTAAATCCTCGATAATAACCACAGGTTCCAACAAGCTGGTTTGTTGATTTGTCGGCAATACCCCAGTGTATTGAGTTTCCGTTCTTATAATCTGCGTTTATTTTGGTTTGCATTTCAATGGCTTGAGTCAATGTTTTAGCTTGAATTGAGTC
>JAKSBJ010000262.1 GCA_022361195.1 Flavobacteriales bacterium | reverse complement strand
GTAATCATGATTGGTTCTAATGAAATGGAAAACAATTTGGTTACTTATAAAAATATGGAAAACGGTGAGCAAATTAGCTGCACTGTAGACGAAATGTTGAGCAAAACATCATGAAGACACATTTAATCAATAGCGACTTTTTGAGTATTTCCCAGGTAAAGGAAATCATAGAATCGAATACACAACTTCAATTGTCGGAAGAGGCTTCGGAACGTATTTTAAAGTGCCGAAATTACCTCGACACTAAGATGAGCGGAGATGGGGGAGTGTTTTATGGAATTAATACTGGATTTGGTTCTTTGTGTAACACCGTTATTTCGGATGAAGATCTGAGTACCTTACAACGTAATTTGGTGATTTCTCACGCCTGTGGGGTGGGAGAAGAAGTTCCTCGGGAGATTGTTAAGCTTATGTTGTTCTTAAAAGTTCAGGGACTTTCTTACGGACATTCAGGTTGCCAGTTAGAGACAGCTAAGCGTTTATTGGATTTTTACAATAATGATATTATTCCGGTTGTATACCAACAAGGTTCTTTAGGCGCTTCGGGAGACTTAGCACCCTTGGCGCATATGTCACTTCCTATTTTAGGAGAGGGTGAGGTTTACTTTAAAGGCCAAAAAATGGCCGCTAAAGAAATGTTAGCAGCAATGGGCTGGGAACCGCTTCAATTAAAATCTAAAGAAGGATTGGCTTTGTTGAACGGAACACAGTTTATGTCTTCTTATGGTGTTTGGTGCTTAATGAAGGCCGAACAGCTTTCAGGAGTGGCTGATATTGTTGGTGCTATTTCTTTAGAAGGTTTTGATGGACGAATTAGTCCTTTCCAGGCTAATGTAAATGAAATCCGAAATCAAAAAGGACAAATTGAAACGGCAAAGAATATTTTCAATTTGTTGCAAGGAAGTGAATTGATAAACTCAGAGAAAGTACATGTACAGGATCCTTATTCCTTCCGCTGTATGCCACAAGTGCATGGAGCCTCAAAAGATGCAATTGAATACTGCCACAGCATTTTTGAAAGAGAAATTAATGCTGTGACAGATAACCCTACCGTTTTCCCAGATACTGATGAAATCATCTCTGCAGGAAATTTTCACGGACAACCATTGGCTATTGCTTTGGACATGTTGGGAATCGCATTGGCTGAATTAGGGAATATTTCGGAGCGTAGAGTTTATAAACTTATTTCAGGAGAAAGAGGATTACCCCCTTTCTTAGTTGCTCATCCGGGACTAAATTCCGGATTCATGATTCCTCAATACACCGCAGCATCGGTTGTAAGTCAAAATAAACACCTGGCTAATCCTGCTTCAACTGATTCTATCGAATCCTCTAACGGACAGGAAGATCATGTAAGTATGGGAGCTAATGCGGCAACCAAATGCTATCGCATTGTTGAGAATTTGGAAAAGATTTTGGGAATCGAATTATTGAACGGAAGTCAGGCTATAGAATTCAGACGTCCAAAACGAAGTAGTGAATTCCTCGAAGCTATTTTGACAGATTACCGAAAAGAAATTGAATTTATTGAGGATGATAAGTTTATGCAGCCTGAAATTCAAAAATCAATTAACTTTATTAAAACATTGAAACTAAACTAGATCATAAAAAATGAATCAAGAAAGAAGTACTACCTTAAAAGTTTTATGCATCCTTTCATGGATTTGGATTGGATTGGCAATTCTTACAACAGTTCCTGATTTAACGCGGCAACCACTAAGTGAAGATGAATTAACCGAGGAAAAAAGTAAATTGTATGAAAGTGCAACTGAGGAGGAGATAGCACAAATGAGATGGATGTTGGACGACACAGCCGAATTTATGGATGTCATGAATGCCAACATGCATTTAGTTAATGGGCTTTATCTTGGTTTGTATATCCTAGGCTTAATTGCTGTTGTTTTTATGTGGCAGATGAAACGAAATGGATATTATCTCTATCTTTTTTATGCGCTTGGAGCAATATTAATTCCTTTCGTATATTTTCCAGGAGTTTTTATGTGGTTTTTTGTCATTTTTAATCTTGTTTTTGGAGGATTATTTGCCGGGCTCTATGGTGCACAACTCAAAAGCATGCGTTAGCAAACTTTTTTAGACTATTTTGCGTTTACTTTAATGTGAAACATTTTTTGATATTTGGAATCGTTTTGATTGCTGCTTTTTCTTGTAAAAAGCAAGATACAACCATCGTTTACGGATATCATTATTTTCCCTTTGAAGAAGGTAAATACGTAGTTTATGACGTCCTTGACATTTTTCACGATGTTGCTTTAGATCCAGCACATGATACCAATCGTTATCAGATAAAAGAAGTGATTAGTGACGCCTTTGTAGATGAAGAAGGTGAAACTTCTCGCCGCTTGTTGCGCTATATACGAGAAAATGATTCTGCCGATTGGGCAATTAAAGATGTATGGGCAATTAAACGAACACCAAGAAATGCTCAGGTGGTGGAAGAAAATGATCGTTACATCAAAATGGCGTTTGCCATCTCCTATGATCAGGATTGGGACTGTAATGCATTGAATAACGAAAGCTCAAAAGATTGTTATTATGCAGATATTTACCGACCATATAGTATTGGAGGGATGACACATGATTCAACCGTTACGGTAGAACATGAGGATTTTCAATCATTTATCGACTATAAGAGGAGTTTTGAAGTATATGCAGCTGGAATTGGAAAAGTCCATTCGGTAAAAAAAGATTTGAGCATCAATAACAACGATACTTTGGATGTTCAATATGGCACTGAGCTGATTTATACGGCTGTAGAGTGGGGTGAGGAATAGCAATAATCCGTATCTTTAAGTAAGATTCGTACTAAATTTATTGGTAAATGGGAGAGTTCAAAAAGTATCGACGCACAAATGTGGCTGAAATGCGTCCTTACGAAAAAGGTGAAGACCTATCAAGGGTCAGCGTCAGCCAGGAAGACAATCCGGAAGAAGATATGGGAATGATTGCCAGAAATCCCGATAATCATGAAGATCAGTGGTATGTGGCTCGTTTGTACTTCGAAAAAAATTACGAAGAAATTCTGGAAAGGGTAGAGGAAAGATGATTTTGATTGTTACTTTGGATAAAGAAACCAAACTTTAACCCAAAGTGACGAAAAAACAAATAAAAAAAGAGGCCTACAAAAAAATTGTAAAAGAAGGTCTTAGTCATCAGGAAGTATACGATAATCTTAAAACATCTAAAGCCTCGTTCAACGTAATGATAGCAGCCGAACTAAAGAAAATTCCTTCTTTAAAGGTCATGCAGGAAAAACAGAATCTCAAAATTATCTTTTTGGTTGTTGTTGGGATCTTATTAGCCACCCGAATTTTGGCTTTGTATGGACTACAACAAATGGGATTGAGTCCAGCAGTTTTGCTTATTGCACTGGCATTGTGGATCGTAGCTCCTGGAATCATGATTTATGGCCTTTTAGCTCGAAAAACAGAGCTAATTCGATCAGGAGCTCTTGCATTAACTTTTGGTTTACTCCGAAACTTTATGAATGAAGGAATTGTGTTGGATCCTGTAGTACTTATTTTTTATGCTCCCTGGATAGCTTCAATTGTGATGGGGTTTGGGATGGGGAATTGGCTTAAAACTCCCTATAACAAAAAGATCTACCATGAGATGATCGACGGTAAAAAAACAACTCAGGTGGCTATTAGTTTTGATGAAGCTGCTAGTGAGATGGGGGATAGTGATGTCCTTGATTTATAAAAAGAAAGCCGCCAATCGGATGCGTAGCAAATTCTCCAATTGACGGCTCAAAATCTTTGGTTATTCCAGGAGGGGATTCGACCTCGCTACAGCATCAATTCTGATACTTGGTATAACTCCTCCCGATCAACCCAATGATCTCATAGTTTAGTTTTAATGGTGTTAAACACCAAACTTAGAAGTGCAATAGTTGTGCCAGAAATTTTGCCTGATTGTAAAATGTTGTCTATCAGGGTTCAAAAAGTGTTTGAGTAACTGCTTTTTCAGTTTTGGGCAATTGAATTTCACGAATTATCAAAAAAAGAATTCCAAAAACACTTAAGCATCAAAATGATGCAATGATAATTAACGATTGGTAAGGGCAACTTAATACTACGTATTAACGTATTCAATAAAAGCGCTTTATTTGCGTTAGTTAATTTATGCGGTTAAAATCCCTTCTCATAAGTTTGTTTGTTCTCCTTTTGGGGAATACAACTTTGGCATCTCATGTGATGGGAGGGGAAATTACCTTTGAATGCCTTGGTTCAGGGCAGTATCAATTTGATTTGGTGATTTACCGTGATTGTAACGGATTGGAAATTGTTGATCCGTCAATTGATATTGAAGTGTGGAATCACCCCACTGTTACAAGTATCAGTTGTGATTTGTTTAACTCCATTGATTTATCTCCGCAATGTACCGAGGTTCCTTTAGGACCACCTGAACTAGATTGTGGTGTAGGAACTAGTGGTGGAACCGGACCCGGAGCCGTTCAAAAATTCATCTACCGTTCTGCTCCTGTCACCTTAAGCGGAGTTCCACCAGCTGAAGGATGGACCTTTACTTACGATTCTTTCTCCCGAAATTGGGGACTCACCAATATGGTTGATCCAGCTTTGTACGGATTAACACTCTCGGCAACGATGTATGCAGTGGATGGAAATAATGCAAATCCGTGTACTGATAGCTCACCGCAGTTTGCACAAGATCCATACATGCTACTTTGCGCAGGAACAGATTTTGCTTACGATCCCAATGCTTTTGATCCCGATAATGATTCCCTGGTATATTCATGGGGAACCCCTTACAACGATTTTACCGGAACATTTAATCCGCCAACTAATCCAGCTCCCATTGATTTTGTAGTTGGTTTTTCAAACACTAATCCAACACCAGATGCATCATTTGATGCTTCTAACGTGCCTGCAAGTATGGACTCAGAAACGGGAGTAATTAGCTTCACATCGAATACGGTTGGGAATTACGGTTTCGTGCAGCAAATCGATTCTTACCGTAATGGTCAGTTAATTTCAACTGTAAATCGGGAAATTCAAATGATTGTTATTCCATGCCCTGGATACAGCAATACCGCTCCCACTGTTGTACCTCCTTTTGGTGGTGGAACCACATGGGAAGCAACCTTCTTTGCAGGAGACTTAATCAATTTCGATATTGTTATTGAGGATTTGGAACTTTTGCAGGATGGTACACCACAAACCGTGACTTTAGATCCTTCAGGAACTTATTTTGGAACTGGACTTACCGATGCAACTTCAGGTTGTGAATATGCTCCTTGTGCAACATTAGATATGGCTCCGGTTATCACGGGAGTACAGGGATTAACGACTAATTTTAACTGGCAAACGTCTTGTGATCATTTAATGGATGCCTCCGGTGAACAACAGGCGCAGCAGGTTTACACATTCGTTTTAAATGTCCAGGATGATTATTGTTCCGTTCCGGGCCGAACGTATGAAACGATCAAAATTACTTTACTGAATCGTTCGCCAGTTGAGCCAGTTGATTTGCATTGTGTCGATGTATTACCTTCTGGAGATGTGGAATTGACTTGGGAACAAACAACTGATCCTGATGCTTCCTTTTCTCAATACGAGGTTTGGTCGATAGAAGATGGATTTATTGCTGCTATTCCGGATATTACCACAGAGAATTTCAGCATTGTTGGAGCTTCATGTGATTTGGGATCGAAACATTATTATGTGGATGCTAAACACGGATGTGGAGCCGGAAATTCGGCTTTGTCAGACACTCTTGAAACGATGTTTTTAACCTTGAGTGATTTGGCGGATGGCAGAATAAGTTTGAGTTGGAACAATACGCATGATCCAATGAATGGGGGGGACAACCTTATGCAGGAAATTTGGAGAGAATACCCTGTAGGTACCTGGACCAAACGAAAAGAGGTTCCTTACGGAGAGAATTTTGTGTTGGATACAGTGGATGTCTGTAATGCTTTCATGTCTTACGAGATAAGGGTACCTAATGCTTTTGGATGTATTTCTACTTCCAACAATCCAGGAGATGATTTACAGGATCAGATCAATCCTGAAATTCCAATTATGACCTATGTGACGGTTGATACGATAAATGGAGAAGTAGATATGGCATGGAATATCAATCCCGCACTGGATACTTATGGATACATTATTAACAAATTGATTAGTGGATTTTGGACACCAATTGACACGGTTTGGGGACGAACTAACACTGTTTATGCACACGTTGCTTCCGATCCGGAGCAAAATGCAGATTTACAACCAGAGACTTATCGAATTGCCGCTTTTGATTCTTGCGAAACAGCAACCACTCCCGGAGCGTATCAAACTTCGGCCTTAAGTCCTGAACATACAACTATTCACGCTACAGTTGATTATGATATTTGTGCTAAGAGTAATACTTTAAATTGGACTACTTATGTGGGATGGCCTGAGGGAATAGACCGTTTTGAAGTTTGGGTGAGTATTCAAGGTTCGCCATATACACTAATAGCTACTGTTGAAGATGCTGTATTCCAATACACTCATAGTGGTTTGGGGTATGATGCCAATTATGTTTATGTCATCAAAGCAATATCTGCTAATGGAACGGAATCTTTCTCCAATCGACTCGTTCAGTTTACAACCCGTCCAAGTCAACCTGCTTTTCATTACTTATCTGCCGCATCTCATACTTTAGCCAATGAAATAGAGGTATCATTATATACAGACGGAACGGCAAGTGTGAATGAATATGATGTTGAAGTTCTTGCTCCATACGAATCAACATTTGATTTTGCCGGAACCATCAACTTTACAGGAGATGACTTTTACAACTATTATGATATGGATGTGTTTCCAGAAAGAGGACCATACAGTTATCGCGTTAATTTAATTGATAGTTGTGGGAAAATAGGGGAGGTAAGTAACATTGCAACAACTTCTTATCTTTCAGTTTCAACCAACGATGTAGAGTTGTTAAATACATTAAATTGGACCTCTTACCAAGGATTTGATGGTGATATTGTACGTTACGATATTTACCGTGGAGTAAATGGTGTTTTTGGAAGTGAGCCTATTGCCAGTACCCCTCCTGAAATTCGATCGTATGTAGATGATGTCAATGAATTTTTTGAAAGTGAAGGACAATTCTGTTATCGAGTCCAGGCTGTAGAAGAAACAAATTCCTATGGTTTTTCTGATGAAGCTTTTTCTAATGCAGTTTGTATAACTGTTGAGCCTCTGGTTTACATTCCAAATGCTTTTATGATCAATGGTAATAATCACATCTTTTTACCAGTGGTTAATTTGTATGACTTTAGTTCATACGACTTAAAGATCTATGATCGTTGGGGAGGTGATATTTTCAATACTCAAGATCCAAATGAAGGTTGGGATGGAGCCAATACAGTTGTGGGAGGCTATCATGCCGAAGGAACTTATATTTATTTCTTAAGTTTCCAGGATAGGGACGGAAAAGACTATGAATTCCGTGGAACAGTGACTTTATTGATCGCTGAGCGTTAATTTTCTGCTAAAATCAATCAAACTAACAGAAAACTAAAAAATTAACTCCTGTTATGGTGTGGTTAACAAAGAATGTATTAAAATCCATACATTTAAGGAAAACCCCCAAAGCATGATTAAACGTCTCCTTTTTGTCTATTTTTCATTTTGTTTATTATCTGCTTCGGCTCAATTACAACTAAAAGGTAAGGTTGTTGATGCACAAACACAGGCTCCACTTTCTTTTGGGGCTGTGAAGATTAAGCATACTACAAGAGGTGTTTTAACCAATGAGGATGGTGTTTTCCAAATTCATTGCAAAGAAACAGATACCCTTATATTTACTTATTTGTCTTATCATCCGAAAGAAATTCCGGCTAAAAAGTTCAATCAGAATGGTATTTGCCGACTTAAGGTGAAGGAAAATCAATTGTCTACCGTTTTGGTAAATGCAGACGAGGACTACTTGTATGATTTGGTTCTAAAGACAAGAAAGCAGCTTAAAAAAATGCCAGATTATGGGAGTAAGACTTACTTTATGTTGGAAACTGAGAGTAAGGGACAACCTGTAGAACAAATTGAATGCTATTATAATGCATCTCTGGACGGATCAGGATTAAAAGAGATGGGCTTGAAGAATGGTCGTATTGGAATGGCTCAGTTTGAGGATGATTATTTTGTTTCTTTAAGTACAACAGGTGTTTTGGCTTCTTATGATTTATTGAGTGATAAATACAATGCCCTGCCTTCAAATCCATTGCAAATGAACAAGCGGGAGATGAAGCGAAACTACAAGCTTATTTTGATTGGACTCAATGGGAGTAAGTATCGCATTAAGTTCAAAGGTAAAGCTAAAGAGGAGGTTTTTAACGGAGAGTTATGGTTAGATGCGAATGAGAATAAATTGATCAGTATTAGTCTCAAACAACAAGGCCTAAAAAAACATCCTTTTATTCCATTGCATGAAAAACATAAGTTGGAAGATTTGAATTTTGAATTGACTTATGTTTTTAATCAGGATAATCAAAAAGCAGAGAAAATGGAGTTAGCCTATGAGCTTAATTATGATAACAGCTCAGAAGTTCGCCCAGTGAAAACCAATGCCATTGTCCTTTTTTATGATCATGATTCGCAATTTAAACTTCCTTTTTACGAGGATGAAACTTTGTTGTCAGATTATGATAAAATAGTAGCCAGACCTTATAATGATGTATTTTGGGATCACAACGAGGTTTTATTACCATCGGAAAAAGTAAATCGATATCGCGCTTTTTTTGAAACGAATGGGGTGCTCTTAAATTTTGATAATCTATCACGCCATTATGAGCAATTTACTAACCGAAAACGGCCCTGGTCAACGGACAGAATTTTTAGGGACGAATTGAACTTGACTTTAGCACAAACTGGTGTCTATTACCGAGGTGTAAAGTTTACCCGTCCAAATAGAATGGACAGAGAATTTGAATATAAACTCAATGCTCAAATTTTTCTGGATATTAATGTCATTGATGATTCTCTGCACTTTATTACCAGTACATTGATTGATTTAGACAAGTCTTTTTATTCACTTAATCCGGATAGGTATACCAGCTTTTTCATTAATTCATTTTTTGATTTAGTAGAGATTCACCGTCAAAAACTAGACGATCGATTAAGAAATGCTCCATGGAATTTGGAGGATATAGATAAGATTTATGCTGATGCAATTGATCAGCTTCATGAACATCTTTTTACCTTCCGTTTGGATATGCTTGGTCGTGAAAATCCTCAAGCTGTTGAGAAATACAGTCAAATGATCGAACGAGAATTGGGAATCAATAATCGTCTTTTGGTTTTACCCATCATTCAAAAAGATTTTGTGACTGGTAAAAAAGAGTATACAATTACTGTTGCCAACGAAAAGTACTTTTATGCGCTTAACCTAATGGAAGATGGACAATATGAAAAGTCCATTCAAATGTTCATGAAGTATGCTGAAGAGGGAGAACATCACCAATGGCTGTATCTTAATTTAGGAAAAAATTATTATGCGCTAGAAGAGTACGAAAAGGCCTGTCAATTCTTTGACCTTTATCAAAGCTTTGGCGGAACTCACCAGGCTTCTTTAATGGAGGATTGTGTGTCAAACGATTAACAATCTTCCTTATCTTTAGTTAGATGACCCAGGAGGAAGTGAAATCACTCATTTTGCAGGAGATAGAGAAAACTCAAAACAAAATCTCAGAATATCAGGAAATGACTAATCCTATTGCGCCTGATGATGCAATTGGCCGAATTTCTCGTATGGATGCCATTAACAATAAAAGTATCAATGATGCTGCTTTGCGAAAAGCTGAAACCAAGTTGAAAAATCTCGAATATGCTCTAGAGAAGGTTGGGAATTCAGATTTTGGAATCTGCGCTAAGTGTAAAGGAGAAATTCCAATTCAACGTCTAATACTGGTTCCACAAAGTCGTTTCTGTGTTAATTGTGCTTAGGATCTGTCTCAATCACTTTTTCCTTTTTAGGAACGATTAGGAGTAACAATAAACCAATTGTAAAGAAGGCGACAATAGATAAAACAGAGTCCCTTAAATCTCCTGTAACTAACTCCATCAATCCAAAGAAGAAAGTACCTAATACAATTCCAATTTTTTCGGAAGCATCGTAAAATGAAAAATACGATGCATGATCTTCGGTTTCGGGGAGGAATTTAGAATAAGTAGATCGACTCAAGGCTTGAACTCCACCCATAACAAATCCGACGCTAGCTGCCAAAATAAAGAACTCAACTGCTTCTGTGATGAAGTAAGCAATGACACAATTAATTACCCACCAAAAAACAACAATAATTAAAGTTCTGAGATTTCCAATTTTACCCGATAACCAGCTCATTAAATACGCTCCAGCAGCCCCTAGTATCTGAATTAATAAAATGGAAATGATTAATCCATTATCTCCGATGCTGCCCCAATTAATTTCTCGTTTTGCAAAAGTCACAGCCATTAGCATAACCGTTTGCACTCCTGTATTAAAGAAGAAAAAGGCTATAAGGTATCGTTTGAGGCGTTTAGTTTTAATGAACTCACGAGTTACCTGTCTTAACTCTCTAAACCCTTTAGTTAAGAGGTTGGTCTTGTCTACTTTTTTATCATAAACATTGGATGGTAAACGCCTGAAAGGTATTTGAGCAAAACCAATCCACCATAGTCCCACCAGTATAAAACAATAACGCGTAACATGACTGCCTATAAAGATGATCATGACCAAACAAATCACCAAAAGAATCATACTACCGAAATATCCCATTGAAAAACCTCTCGCAGAGATGTTGTCATGGTCCTCAGGATCCGCAATTTCAGGTAAATAGGCATTATAGAATACGAGAGAGTTCCAAAAACCTATACTCGCTAAAAATACAGAGACCATACTCAACTCCAGCCATTTGGTATTAAACCAATACAAGGTCATACACGATAAGGCCCCTAAATAACAGAAAAACTGTAGAAACTTCTTTTTACTTCCCGAATAGTCAGCAACTCCGGATAAGATTGGAGATAGAATGGAAACGATCAGAAAAGAAGCACAAAGTGTAAAAGAAAATAGGGTAGAGCTGGAAACATGAGCTCCCATAAAATCAACCATCACGGTTTCTCCTTCCAATAATTCTGAACGCCCAACAGACTCTAGATAATGAGCCTCTGTAACATTAGAATAGAAAATGGGGAAAATAGCTGAAGAAATAACCAGGTTATAAACTGAGTTTGCCCAATCATAAAATATCCAGCCTTTGATGAGTTTTTTGTCTCCTTTCTTAATCATCGCGCTTACAAAAATGGAAAAAAAAGCCGAACTCCAAGTTGTAACAAATAAAAAAACCGTTTGGATGCCCAAACGGTTTTTATAATCTTAATTTTTTATGTTACGGAATGTAGGTGAAGGTGACTCGCCTGTTTTTGGCCTGTCCCAGCTCTGTGCCGGACTGATCTTTAGGCATTTCATCTGCTTTTTCTTCTACCATAATGCGTGATGCATCAATTCCTTTTTTGATCAAGTATGCTTTAGCAGCCTGAGCTCTTTGACCAGCTAATCCTGCTAATTTCGGATCAGTTGCTTCATCAGAATCCAGGTGAGCAGTAATCATCACTTTTCCAGTGTTATCAGTTAACATTTTTTGAATGTTATTCAAATGTCCTTCATCACTAGCTGTTAATTCAGAATCTCCATAACCAAAGTAGCAAGTAGTGAATTGAGCAATTAAATTGGGCTTCATTCCTTCTGCGTTAATAGGAGCTTCTTCATAAATAATAGAAGTTTCTTGCTCTAATGCATCTGACTGACATTCGCACTCATCTTCGCTATCAATCATTTTAACAGAGATGTTATCAATATAGTAATAAGCACTAACTACTTGAGCGCCCATAAAATCTTTAGGCTTTTTCAAACGCTCATTTGTTGTACTTCCATCAGCAGTAAAGTTTCCAATAGTTAGGAATTTCTCTCCTCCTGTTGCTGTATAAACACCACAAATTTCATCCCATACATACTGTCCATTAAAAACAGGGTTGTCTTTGTGTTGAACATCAGTTGCAGTCATGATCGAACGATCTTCATCAATGTTCCATTGTTTCTTTGAGAAGTCAACTCCAATGTTGTTTGCAGCGTATTTAGATCCCTCAGCTAAACTTACGTAGAATTTGACGCAGTATTTAGCTCCTTTTCTCAAAGGCAATTTCAATTTCGTTGAAATGTAATTTCTAGCTTCTTTTCCGTTGTAGCTGAAAGTTCTGATTCCTACGTAGTTTTTTCCATCATAAGGCTCTTCTTTACCACGAGCGTTATCAGGAGTTCCCCACTCAGTTTTTACTTTTCCGGAAAATAGGTCAGCAGCAGTTTTAGTTGGAGACATCCAACCAACAGCAAGATTAATTCCTCCCCCTCTTTTTAATTTTCCTTCAATTTGTTCAAAACTTCCGTTTTCAACCATTTCATCATAGGCAGTTTGGGCTTGTACTGCCATACCACCCATCAACGCAACAAATAAGATCGCTATCTTTTTCATTTTCATTTTTTTTTAATTGATCGCAAACCCTTTAACGGTTTCAATAAAACATTTTACTTTTTCAGGGTCTGTATCCGGATAAACACCGTGGCCTAAATTAGCAATATGCCTTTTATTACCAAAAGAATTTAGCAACTTCTTTGTTTTACTTTCAATAACTGTGAAATCAGAATAAAGTGTACATGGATCAAGGTTACCTTGGAGTGTTTTGTCATCACCTATGATGGCTCTACTCTCCCGAATGTCCATGTTCCAATCTAATCCAATTGTTTCACAATTTAGTTCGCTAAGCTCTTTTCTAGCATAATACGCACCTTTTGCAAAAACAGTTACAGGGACATCCGTAATGGCGTCACATATCATCCTTACATATTTCGTTCCAAACTCTGAATATTCAGCTGGTCCCAGAATTCCAGACCATGAATCAAAGATCTGAATGATATCCGCGCCGGCTTCTATTTGATGTTTCAAATACTGAATAGTAACCTTTGTAATTTTCTCAAGCATTTTGTGTGCCAATGCCGAATTAGAATAAAGGACTTTCTTGGCTTTTGAAAAGGTTTTTGATCCTTCTCCTTCTACCATATAACACAAGATGGTCCACGGTGCACCACTAAAACCAATTAGAGGAACACGATTATTCAATTCACGTTTGGTGCACTTAATGGCCTCAAAAACATAAGATAGACGATCCGCCACATCAATTTCATCTGAAATAAGATGCAATTCCTCATCTGATCGGATGGTTTTTTCAAACCATGGTCCCTTTTTCTCAATCATTTGATATTCCAGTCCCATAGCTTCAGGAACCACTAAAATGTCGGAAAAAACAATGGCCGCATCCACTCCTAAAATATCCACAGGCTGAATGGTTACTTCAGCAGCTAGTTCCGGAGTCTCTACTAATTCTTTAAAACCGCTTAAACTTGCTCTTACGGCTCTGTATTCAGGTAAAATTCTTCCTGCCTGACGCATTAACCAAACCGGGTACCTTTCGGTTTTTTCCCCATTGATCATGCGCAGGATTAAATCGTTTTGATACTTACTCATATTGGATTTACCAATTGATTGGTTTTTGTCCTTTCGAAGTTAATATTTCATTTGTTTTGCTGAAGTGCTTACAGCCGAAAAATCCACGGTGCGCGGATAGAGGAGATGGGTGAACTGTCTTTAAAATGTGATGCTTGTTTTGATCGATCAATTCAATCTTTTTTTGAGCTTGCGACCCCCACAATAAAAAGACTACATTTTCTTTCTGAGTTGAAATGCGATGAATTACTTCATTGGTGAAAGTTTCCCATCCAAATGTTTTATGTGAATTGGGCTGGTGAGCGTTAACCGTTAAAACGGTGTTTAGCAAAAATACACCTTGTTCAGCCCAACGTTCAAGATTCCCATTGTCTGGAACATCTATTCCAAGATCGGTTTGAATCTCCTTAAAGATGTTGTTGAGAGATTTGGGAAAAGGTCGCACATCTTCTTTTACAGAGAAACATAAACCATGTGCATGACCTGGAGTAGGGTATGGATCCTGTCCTAATATAACCACCTTTAATTGATCAAAAGGGCATTTTTCAAAAGCATTAAAAATGAGCTTCCCCTTTGGCCAGACATCTGCTTTTTGATAAGAATTTTTAACCTTACCTACCAGTTGTGTAAAGTAAGGTTTCTCAAACTCATCAGCCAACAAAGCTTTCCATGATGATTCAATTTGGACCTCCATAATAAACAAAAAAGGTCTTAATTCTTTCTGCATAGGCAGATGAGAATTAAGACCTTCAAAGTGTATATAAATATACTACTTACTTAAGATTGTTAACGTGTACCGTTAAGCTTGACTTTAAGTTAGCAGCCTTATTCTTATGAATAATATTTCTCTTTGCCAATTTGTCCAACATTGAAACTACTTTCGGCAACATTTCTGAAGCTTCTTTTTTCGCAGTTGTGTTTCTTAAAACTTTAACAGCATTACGCGCAGTCTTGTGGTAATACTTGTTTCTAAGTCTCTTGGCGTTATTCGATCTTATTCTCTTTAAAGCCGATTTATGATTAGCCATAACCTCTTTCTTTTCTCGTTCTTTTTAGTAGCCCATAGGAGAATCGAACTCCTGTTTCAAGGATGAAAACCTTGCGTCCTAACCACTAGACGAATGGGCCAAATTTCATTATTTCAAAATACTCCTAAGAGTGGTAGCCCATAGGAGAATCGAACTCCTGTTTC
>JAKSBJ010000400.1 GCA_022361195.1 Flavobacteriales bacterium | reverse complement strand
GTCTGCGGTGTACTTGAGGTTTTCGCTCAAAACAAGCATACTTCCGGTTTCATTGGCTATTTCCAAAGACAATTGCAGGTAATGATGGGCCGAATCCAGCTGGTTGGTAGAAAGAAAAATGTCTCCTATTGTAAAATAGGCAATGGATAGGTCGTTCAATAGTCCAAGAGAATCACATAAATAGGTGGCTTCTCTTGTCAACTCGAGCGCTTTGTCCATTTCTCCCAACTCAAGGTGCATAATTCCAATATTCATCAGGGCCTTAGGAACAATAACTGTTTGTTCGGTTTCCCTTAGTATATCTAATGAACGATTGAAATAATAGAGTGAGCTGTCAATATTTTCTAAGTTGGCATGAGCAATTCCTAAACAAGTACAGGCCTTTCCTTCCGAGCTCAGGTTTTCATATTTTCTGAAAATGCGAATGGCGTCCAGGCACATACCCAAAGCACGTTCGTCTTCACCTTGTGTTTGGTACAAAAAGGCCGCATTCATTTTTACCGACCCAATGTTATCTTCTCGGTCAATGTCTTCCAAAATGCGGATACTCTCCAAAAAATTTGAAAGGGAATTGGGAAAGTCTCCCAAATGGCGGTAAATATTTCCAAGTTCGTTGTGAGCTGTGGCAATTCCTTTTAAATCTCCTCTTTCTTTTTCGAACTCGAGCGACAATTCGACATTTTCAATGGCTTTTTCATATTTACCGATAATACGATAGGTTCTCCCCAGATTAGCGTAGGCATCAGTGAGTCCTTTTTTATAATCCAATTGCTCAGAAAGTTCTATCGCCTTTTCTCCGTAAATAACACTTAATTCAGGATTTTGAATTCCTAGTTCCCAGCAAATAAGGTTGATAACATTGACCCGATTTGTGTCCGTACTAATCCACAACTGTTGTTGCAAGCTATCCAAAACCTCATCGGCTGCTTTTAGCTGAGGTAAATGGCAGAAGAAAAGAAATAAAAGCCAAAATTTTAATTTCATAAATCCCAGACAGTGCTTGAACCTTTTGAGAAAGATATAAAAAGAAGTAACAAATGTCCCGAAAATACGGCCATTATTCGTTTGGAAAAAATCAATTGTACGGTTGGCAGAAAGAGAGAACAATCATGCCTTGTTTTTTTATTGGATGGAAGAGAGGGGATTAGATCCCAATACGATCACCCATTTTTAATTGGGTTTCCATATTGTTTTGAGTGTTTTTAATTAAGTCCTCGTCCAACTGCACCTTTCCTTTTTCAAAAAGTAAAACAAGAGTAGAGCCTCCAAAAGCAAAATAACCTTTTTCATCTCCTTTTTTTACTTCTGAATTGGCTTCATAGGTTTGAATGATGCTTCCCACCATTGTAGCTCCCACCTCTACAATTAAAATGTCACCATGTTCTTTTGTCGTCAGCGTACAATGCTCACGCTGGTTTTCACAAAAGATGCGTAGACTTTTGCGCAGGGCAATAGGTGAAACAGAAAAATAATGCCCTTTAATGATTGTTGAGGTAGATGCTTGACCTTCTTGCGGAAAATGGAAACGGTGATAATCAGTTGGAGCTAAGCGAATGATAACCATTGATCCACCTTCATATTTTTGAACGAGATTAGAATCTTTCAAAAAACTGGTCAAGGAAAACTCAGATCCTTTAATGAAAAAAGATGGAACATCTGCTAAAGCTTGAAAAGCCAATATTTTTCCATCAGCTGGAGAAACTACTCCATTGCCAATAGGACGTTTTTCCTTTTTCACTTTTCGGTAAAAGAAATCATTGAAATGTTTAAAGTCTTCCGCTTTTGAAGGGGTGTAGTCGGACATGTCAATACCATACTTTTCAATAAAAGGGGCAATTCTTTTTTGCGAACGTTTGCTATTCATGAACCATCCTCCAATGGCTGAAACAAACTTACGTTTCATGAGCAAATGCAGAGTTGCTTTTCCCAAAACAGCCCCATACAGCCAGTTCATGATTCCCTCGGCCGGAACGGATTCCTTTTTGAGTTGGTTGCTCTCCCGATCGATATAGTGTATCTCACTCATTCTTTAAGCCTATTACTGTGCTTGCTGAATTTCTTTTAGTTTTTCAATGGCGGTTTCAACATGCTTGTCAAATCGAAGCTGACTGTTAAAAATGTGTTGAACAATCCCGCTTTTATCCACCAAATAAGTGGTTCTTCCCGGCAAGATGAACAAACTTTTTGGAACACCAAACAAATTACGGGCAGTATTTTCGGTATCGGCTAAAAGTGTAAATGGTAAACGGTACTTTTCTGCAAACTGGCGGTGCGATTCAACATCGTCACTGCTAATTCCAATCACCTCAGCTCCCAAATCGGTAAAAGCCTCAAATTCGTCCCGGAAAGAACAGGCTTCTTTTGTACAACCAGGAGTGTCATCTTTTGGATAAAAATAAATGACTAAGATTTTATTCATTTCTGGATGTAATTGATAGTCGTTTCCGTTTTGATCTTGTAAGGTAAATGTGGGAAGCTGATCGCCGACTTTAATTTTGTTCATTGTAATTTGTTTGAAGTACAAAATTAGTAAATCATCCACTTGTGTAAAGTCAAATTTGACATCGATTTCAAATCATTATCTTTAAGAACCAATGAGTCAAATCAATGAAATAACCAATAATTCTACTACCGTTCGTTCGGTTGAGGAGTTTTCAGCTCTGGCACACATTTTTATTGCCTTAATTGCTGGGGTTTTGTTGATGGCTTTATGGTATCACATCCGAAAAAAATTCAACCAACGTTTAAAAGAGGAAGAGCAACCTCAACGTATTGATAAAGGACTCCTTTTTTTAGGTGCAGCTGTCCTGGTTTGGGCTTTGTTAGGTGGCTGGTCACGATATCATTTAGAAAATGAGGCTTTAGAACATGGCGTGCGAAGTCTGCTATCAACGACCAATAATGTGTTTTTGCTTATGGCCTTGTATTATCTTAACGAGGCGCCTTTATTCATTCAACGTAACAAGCGAAATGTGAAGCTGATTGTGGCTGGTTTAGTGATTTTGTCACTGAGTTCCATTCTCCTTTTTACCGTTTATGGTGATAAGGCCTTTAATGGAATCCGAATTAGCTTTTTGCCAGATTTTATGCTTTCGGCCTTTCTTTCTGTTTTATTGGCCGTCTCTTTTTTCAAGACCTTTTTACAAAGAGGATTGCGAATTATTGCCGTTCTTTCAATGGCTACTGTGGGTGTGATGTTGTATTCGCAATTGCCAGAAGTGTTTGAGAGTTTTCAGGATAACTTCGCGAACAATCTCCTGCGAATCATCGCTAAAACCTCTTTGATTAGTATTTTCTTGGTTTTGGCGACTAATTGGGTGATTCAATTGGCCAGTACGCCACGCCCATCCGAAATGGAGGTTTATTTTACCGATTGGTCTTTAATTACCTTAACTGTTCCGTCCAAAAATATTCACAAAAAACAAATTGATTTTGGTTCAAAAACCACCCAGTTTAAAAATCTACTTCGCTTTTCCATTCGCCGAAAATTTGGAGAAGGAGATGAACAGTATATCGAAATTGGTCATGGAAAAGAAATCGATAATCAATCTTACCTCAGCCGAATAGTTAACAACATTAATGAAATAGCTCAATTGAGCGAAGATGAAAAATTGGAACGAAAAGATCTCTTCACTTTTGTGGGGCAAGGGAAGTACCGTTTACGAATTTTACCATCCCACATCAATATGGAATCAACTCTTTTAGAAGAGTTTGTAAAGGATAAAGAAAACGACTTATATCGTTCTTTTTCAAATGAATAGTTTGGTTACAGAAAATTACAATTGGCTATTTTTGGTCACATAGAATTATAATGCTGGTTTAGACCATCTGCTCCCAATACTTTGCAAAGAATCACAAATCAAATTCTTTCAAAGTATGAAAAATCAACATCCGGAAGAGCAACAACTTCCAATGCTGTGGGGACACCCCAAAGGACTTTATTATCTCTTTTTTGCCGAAATGTGGGAACGTTTTTCCTATTATGGAATGCGGGCACTTTTGGTGGTGTATATGACCCAGCAATTATTGTACACCGATAAAATGTCTTTTGGCGTTTATGCAGCTTATGGTTCCCTGGTTTATGTTACGCCAATGATTGGTGGAATGATAGCCGATCGGTATTTGGGATATCGGAAAGCCATTTATTTGGGATCGATTCTAATGATGATGGGACACGCTATGTTATCTATTGAGCATCCTGTCTTTTTTTATGGTGCCTTGGGAATTGTCATCGTTGGAAATGGTTTTTTTAAACCCAATATTTCATCCATGGTTGGAGGTTTATATGAAAACATGAATGATAAGCGGGAGGCTGGATTTAACATCTTTTATATAGGAATTAATTTGGGTGGAATGATCGCTCCTTTAATCTGTGCCTGGTTGGGGATTGAATACGGATGGCATTATGGATTTGGCTTAGCTGGAATTGGAATGTTGTTGGGGCTTTTGACCTTTTATGGAGCTGTTAAACGAAATGTGTTTGGAAAGGTGGGACTTGAACCTCAAAATGGTGCTTCACTGAAGAAATGGATTTTTCCTGGAGCCTTGTTGGTTACTCCATTATTTTCCCTTATCATCTTTTACAATGAAATAGAACATTATATGGTATGGGGGGTCTTGGTGGCTTTCATTTTCTTTATTCGACACATCAGTTTGCGAGTTAGTAAAATTGAGCGGCAGCGGTTATGGGTAATCACTTATTTTACTGTTTTAGCAACCTTCTTTTGGGCGATTTTCGAGCAGGCAGGATCATCCCTGGTTTTATTTGCCGAACGTAATGTGAATTTAGTGGGGATGAATGCGGCTCAAACCAATAGTATCAACTCGGCCTTCATCATGATTTTGGCTATTCCTTTTTCTCTTTTGTGGGCCTTTTTAACCAAAAAAGGAAAAAATCCGGCATCTCCTTATAAAATGGCCTTTGGGTTGGTATTTCTGGGAATAGGATACTTAGTTTTTGCCCTCTCAGCGCAATTCGCCGATAATTGGGCGCGAGTTCCCATGTTCTTCCTCATTTTCGGAACCTTTATCTATACGGTCGGAGAAATGTTTTTGTCTCCAGTTGGTTTGTCTAAGGTTACCGAGCTTTCTCCAATGAAATATGCAGCATTTATTATGGGAATTTGGTTCTTGTCATCTTTTTACGGTCACTTTTTTGCTGGACAATTGGCTGGATTAACCTCCGTTGAAGTTGAGCAACTCTGGATGAAAGAAGGAGTTTGGGGTGAGTTAATTCATTTTGTGACTGGTTTATCACCTGATGGAGAGGGAGCTTTTGCTCAACTGTACCAATATGCTGGAACATATGCCGTTTTTGCTGTATTTACTGTGATTATAGGTGTAATAGGATTGCTTTTGGCTCCACAAGTGAAAAAGTTCATGCATGGGGTTAACTGATGCGAATACCTAAGCGTTTAATGGGGTTTTCCTCATTATAATCGGGTTTTTATGCGTAAAAAAATGGGGAATAAAATGCCGAAATTTGCCACGGTTGACTGTTTTAAGAAGGATCCTTAAAGTATATTTTGAGGATAGCTTAACTTAATATGTGGTTAAGGTAATGGAGACCTCCAATTTGGAGTTGTCTCCATTTTTTTGTGTTATCCCTCTTTCCAAACGTAAGCAATCCTTTTCCTAACAAAATTGTCCTTTTTTTGTAGACTTTTTAATTGTCTGTATCCTTTGATTAATAGGGTTTTGTGGTCGATTTTTTGTTGGATTCGAAAATTATTTTTTTGTTAAAAAGATTCAAAATCGGAGAAATTAACATTTGTTTTTAGGTGTTTAAACCTAAAAAAATACGTGTTTGATCTTAATTTGAAAAAAGCTCAAAAAACGGCCTGCAATATCAGGCAAAAAAGTGCGTATCTTTAGTATATAGAGTTACACAAAACTCATTAACCCAACTTATGGGAAAAGTGATACCATCCTCTCCATCACTTTTTTCCACAACATTTTTTAAGAATTTATCCAGATCTGGACCCTGCTGAGTCAGAATGACTAGCAGAAATGTCAGGTTATTCCCGCAACAGTTTGGCCGGGTCTGGATTTTTACAACCTAATACTAACCTTTTTTAAAGTAGTAAAATGACAGAAACACAATCAGTTACAATGGGAAAAGAGAAATTCCATATCATTATTGACTCCATCGGATCAGCTAATCCATCCGCCTCTAAAATGTTATCGGATGTACTGGGCACGCCAGTTGAATTAGTGGTAAAGGCATTATATAATACGCCAACGGTTCTCTTCTCTGATATTGATGAAGCATTGGCGAAACAATGTCACGAATTATTGGAGAAATTGGGAATGATTTCCCATATCCAAAGCGTATCAGAACCTTTACCTGAAAAAGGTGAAAGCGTCGATGTAGGAATCTATGTTCACGATATTAGAGACCTTTCTAAAATCACCAATGAATTGGCCCATTTTTTAGGCTGTACGGTGCAAGAGGCTTTAAATATGCTTTTAACAGACCCTTGTGTGGTTTTGGGAGGCGTTTCCATTTCAACTGCTGAAGCTCTTTGCCAACGTTTGGATACCGAGGTAATTATCAGTAATCCTGAAAAAGACAAATACACCTTATTTGTTGATTTTGATGGAGAAAATACCATGTTGGGGCACAAACTCAAATCGTATCTGAAACACCTTAAAATCAGCTCGGAATATGAAGAAACCGGTCGAATTGAAAATCTCGATTATCGAACAGCCCAGGATATTTGGAAAAAATTCCAGTCTACCGGGATGTTAAAAATGACCAATCAAAGTTTCCAGCGATTTGAAGTTGATTTGGTTGGAGTTGATCGAGAGAATGATACTTATAAGGCCGTTTTAATGGAGGAAGTTGGAATTCCGGAAAAGATCATGGATCAGGTACTGGATAATCTTCCAATTCAATTATACGCCTCAGCAAACGGAAAAACAGTTTCGGATCAGTTGAAACGATATGCTGCTGCCGGAATGGAATGTGTTGCCCGTCCTGTCAAGCCAAATAACTACAAACTCATCATTGAAGAAATCAGTGATTTAGCGGCAACAAAAAAAATCTTAGCTCAATTCTTGGGTGAAGAGAATCTTCCAACTAAAACAGGGAAATGGGAATGCCCAAGACCATTGGGAGACTTGATTTTTAGATGCATCTCGGCCGAGTTAGAAATGGTTGGTTGCGAAGTAGATTACGATTATTTCATCAAATAACTATGAGTACAGAAAAAATAAAATACATGCACTATCGGATTGTGGAGAATGGAAAGATTCTCAGCCTTGAGGGAAATCATAAAGAAGCCCTCAGACATTACAAGGAAGGCATCCGAATGTGCACGCAAGAAAATGCTCCGGAAATCTTTTTTCAACACTATACGCAGTGTGTGATGGAATCTCTGGAATTATCTGGGGCATATGACGAAGTTATCGGATATTGCGAGAAAACCAGAGAACTACTAAAGGATAAACTGGAAGTATCTGATTTTATCAAAAAGAATTATGCAGTAACGCTCGAGCGAGAGGCCATTCAATATCTGCATAAGGGTGAAAAACAACTTGCGGTTGAACTATTTAAAGAGGTTCAATCGGTCGTGGGGAAAGGAGCTCAACCCCTGACAGACGAACTATTAAACTGGACACTTAGAGGCTACGCTGTTTCGAAAAAACAAATTGAAAATGTGCAGCGAAAACGTAAATACTTTACGGTGCGAAAGGATAATATTAATAGAGAAATCGCAATGGAATTACCAAAATCAGTATTACCAATTTAATACAACAAACAATTTTTTATTAATCCAAAAACTAAACAATGAGTGAAATTGAAAAGTTAAAATCAGCTGCGGGAATCCTCAGACAGGTGGACATCACCGACATGATTACCAATTTGGGTATCGGGATTGCGCAAGCTCAGAAGAAACTGGACGATAACTCGATCAAGCAAGCGATTGCCTTAGCCGATCCTGAAAATGGATTTGGAGGAAAATCGTTACTTGAGTTAGGGTTTATTCCAGCATTCTACAGTTTTTCTTATGCAGACATTAGTGCTGAGATTGAGCTGAAAATGAGGCTTTCAACTGGTTTTGAAATCGGAGGAGAGTTGAATGTGGACTTCACTAAGCAAGGTGGCTACAGCAAAGACAAACTGGACTATTTAAGAGAAGATCGTGAGTCAAAACACAGAGAGGAATTTAAAAGTTCGAGAGGTTTCTTGACCACTGCAGATAACTTCGAAGAGTTGACAATCAACTCAGTAGAAGTTCAAATGAACGATGCAGTTGGTGTCATCAACCGTCTTGAAGATTTTGGTCAGGATATCCGACAAGTATCTACTGTGGACAGAGCGTCTTTAGAAGTTGATTCAGCGAAGTATAAGGCAACTAATATTTCTACATCAAACAATGCTACTATTGTAAATTCAGGTGGATACATCGTGGTAAGTTTACCCGTTGCAACTGCTACTGATCAAGGAGTTTTAGCCGTAAGTGAGTATGTAGGAGCAGCAGACGTTGATTTAAATGGAGCAGGAGATGATTTTACTCCAACTACTGATTTTGCAGCCACTTTTCCATTAGCAGAAACTAAGAATGGGGCTGGTACCGTAACAGGCTTCAATGCCGCGGAAAACAAGTATTATAGCGATGCAGCTACATCTACAGAAATTGAGGTTTACTTCGATTTTGATAAGCATGATGTACGTTTGGCTATTGATGCTACCTACAATGATGCTGCTAATGGTGTAAACAAGGATAACACGGTGATGAAGCCGATCTTGTTGAAATTGGCTAAAATTCTGGATGAAGATCCAAATGCGCGAGTAACGATTAAAGGTTATACGGACGGAAGCGGAAGTAAGCCCTACAATAAATTGTTATCTGAAAAACGTGCTCAATCTTTGATGGATTGGTTGGTCGAGAATGGAGCTGATGCAGGTAGAATTACACCAAAAGGATTTGGTGAAGATTTAGCCGGCGGAAGCAGTGATCCAAATTTGACGTACCGAAAAGCGGTAATCGAAATTACTTCTGATGCAGATTATTTCTGGTTTGAAGGAGGAGCCTTAGATCACGCTACGGCGGCAAGTACTCAACCTGAAAACCCATTCATTTATCTGGAAGGAGATATTACTCCAGCTGGTGATTACGACATCGTATTTACTTCATCAGGTCAGTTGATTTCATTGACTGGAGGAGCTGTTACTTCATTAGCAGATATTCAGAATGCAGCAGTAGTTCAGGATCATTTCAGTTCTCAAATAATTGACAATTCAATTTATTTGATGCACAATGAATCGAAGTTGAGATATACGGTTTACTCCAATCAACAAGAGGAAATCCAATTTCAAACTGGTTCAAATTCAAGTGAAACATTTGAAGATTCTGAAAGCAAGTATCTCATCGATGAAACAACAAACACATCTACACGAATTAAGCGTGATTCGGAAAATATTTCCAATCCATCCGCTGTAGCTGTTGGGGTTTCGGTTGATGCCAGATACTCAAGACAATTCAGCATTGATGTTTCGGGTAATGCCCGAGTAGCAGCACGTATTGTGGCTGTACCGGCACCGGAACAATTTACAACAGGAATAAGTGACATTTATAATCAGTAATAATTATGCCAGGAAACGCAGGAACATCAGTTGTCAATTCGCTGGTCAGTTCGCCACTACCATTACTAATTGAAAAATTAGGCCTAGCGGTAGCATCGGCGCAGTCAGCATTGGATAAAAACTCCATTGCAGTGGCACAGGAAATGGCAACTACTTCGGTAAATATCGGAGGGGAAGAATACAACCTAATTAGTTTAGGTTTTGCTCCAACCTTCTACGCCTTTACCGAAGCGACAGTTGAAGCTAAGCTTGAGTTTTCCGTGGCAGAATCTGAAGAATTTTCTATTGGGGCAGAAGTAGGAGTAAACGCAGGAATTGTGGCCGTCAGTGTGTCGGCCTCCTACGCCCGCAAATTCGAAATGTCCGCTGAAGGATCATCTTCAATAGCTGCCAGGCTGGTATCATTACCAGCTCCGGAGAGGCTTAGCGAGCTGCTTAAAGAAATAGCAGACGAACAATAAAAATTAACAATTTAAAATTAACGCAAAACTAAATTATGGCAATCAGTAGTTCAATAGGTCAAGACCTATTAAATGTCCCAATGGGGGATATGATTAGAGAGATGGCTTTTGCAATCGCAGAAGCGCAGATCAAATTAGACGAGAATTCCATTGAAGTCGCTGAGATGATGGGAGGTTTAAAAACCATCGAGGATGACAACGGAAATATCATTTTTGAGGACAGCAGAGTCTTTTTTGGAACAGAAAAAGTTCTTTTAACTTCGGCAATTGCACTTCATAATACAACATCTGATGTTGATTTAAAAGGACAATTAGCTGCTTTACTAACTGCAAACTCAAAAGTTGAAGTAGTTCCAAGTTCATCTCCAACTGAATATCAGTTGATTTCTGGAGAAACGGACGAAGAGATTTCAATTCCAGTGCGTCTTTCAATGTTGGAGTTAGGTTTTACACCAACTTTCTACCAATTCGTAGATACCATCATCGAAGTTAGAATCGGAATTAGCTTCTCAAGAGAAACATCTTCTGAAGTAAAAGTAGATACAAAATCAAAGAGTGTAACAAAGAGTAAAACCTTGTCTTTCTCAAGAGGTAAATTCTCGAGAACAAAGAACAGAACGGTTACAACTACTCAGGTTAATGCCACTTATGCTTCAAAGTATAATTATTCGGCTGAAGGTTCCAGCTTATTGAGAACCAAATTGGCTCCTGTTCCACCTCCACCAGTATTGGAAGATAGAATCAGACAATTACTGGAAGAAGAGCAAGCAGTTGCTCCAGCCACTACCCCAGCACCTTAGTGCACTGAGGAGTTGAGGATGAGGCCGGATTCTGGATCCGGCCTCTTGAAAGAGATTGTTTAATTCTTAAAACGAAAGATTATGGCGTCCATAGGACAAGAATTATTAAACGCGCCTTTTCCTGAGATGGTAAAAAGTCTGGGAATTGGAATCGCTGAGGCACAATTCGAGTTGGATAAAGTGTCGATGCAGATTACCAAATTCATGGCCGGACTGGATGAGGATGGAAACCTGGATGAAGAAAAGCAAGTGAAGTTGACTCAAGATGGAGCTTCATATAGTTTACTTGGTTTAGGATTTACGCCAACCTTTTATCAGTTCGTTGACACGGTGATTGAATTAAAAATTGATATCAGTATGCGTTCTGAAGTTTCTTCAGGTACAGTATCGGTAAGTGGAAAAGTAGGTTTCCTATCAGCTTCGGCTGTTGGAGCTCGCTACTCCCAAAAATACCAATACTCGGCTGAGGGAAGTTCGTTAATGCGAACAAAGCTGGTAACCGTGCCATCGCCTCCGATTTTGGAAGAAATCATCCGAGCCGAAATTCTGAATAGTGAAGAAGAAGAAGAGGCTTAGAATCCTTAAAACTAAATTTTGAACTGAAAATTATATCTAAATGAAGGCCAAGAGTTGGAAAAAATTCATCCCGAAAGAAGAAAAAGATTCTGCTAATGTAGAAGGAATCTTTGGTGAACAAGAGACAGAGAACGGAAATGCTGAAGAGCTTTTTAATGAGGCAGTATCGCAAAATCAGACCCTCAAGGAATTGATGGCTGAGCGAGAAGCTTTAGAGAAAAAGATGGGTCAGTTAACCGGACAGTCAGTTGGAGATTTCGGACAACAATTCGGTCGTAATTTGGGTGAAATACCTTCAATTGGGAAAAAACGCAAGCAAGATGCCGAATGGGAAAAGAGTCGACAAAAATCACTCGAATCCCTTAAAGCTAAACAGCAAGCGAACGGACAAGCCGCCACAGGCTTGTCCGACCCAACTGAAAGTTCAAATGTCACCCCATTGAATCCAAAAGATCCGGTTGATCCTTTTACGAAAAGAATGGAAAAGGAGAAGGGTCGGTTTTCAAAAATCAATTCCAAGAAAGAAAAAGCCGAAGACCTCATTAATCGAGGAAAAAAGGCGAAAGACAAAGTGGAATCGGGAGTGAAGAAAGCCAAAGGTTCGCTGGATAAATTTCAGGATGAATTAGATCGATTTTCTGATGCCCAAAAAGATTTTGCCTCGGATAGCAAATTTGAGGGAGAAATTACCAAACTCAAAGAGAAAGCAGGCAATGGATCAGATCTGGATAAAAAGCTCGAAAAGGCTATGGAAACCTTTAAGAAAAAGCGAGCTGGTGAAAAGCTAGATCAAAAATGGGAGCAGTTCAAGAAAAAGAAGAAGGAAGCGAATCGCATTAAGTCTAAATACGAAGAACGTAAAAAGCGACTGTTAAATGTCGATCGTGAGAGTCTGGAAGAACTGGATGAAAAGCGAAAAGCATTGCAAGAAAAGGTGATGCAAAAGAAGAAAGAAGAGCGAAAAGAAGAGGAAAAGCGCGAAAAGAAAAAAGAAGAACGTAAAAGAAGAAAAAAAGAGAGATTTTAATTATGAGTTCTCAAACAGATATTACCGCATTGGCATTACAGGACATTCTTCAAGGAATAGCGAGTGGACTGAATGATGCCCAGAAAAATCTGAGAGATGTAGAGCCATACGATTCATTCGGACGGCCAAACACCATCTATCAGGTTCCTTACCTGGATTTTAATTTGCAGGTAACAGCCGAGTTTCAAACCGTTTCTGAAGACGGAGGAGATGCCGGGGTTGTATTAGACTCAAAAGCTGCCATTTCTGGCTATTCAAAAGCCAGTATTAATAATGCAAACATCAGCAAAAGTGTCTTAAAATTTCAGCCGGCAAAACCAACGAGCAAAAACGAATCTAAAACAGAAATTTTTAGTTCAATTTCTGGCCGATTCGTTGCTACGGTTCCAAACGAAGGTTTACCACAAACTGTAATTCAGGTCAAAACTGCAGATCCCGTTGATAACGGGACAGAGTATGAAATTGAATTGGAAGTTGAAATTTCAAATTCAGTCGGAGAACGACTGGCAAATTCAACAGTAGAATTCAATTACGATGATGTGACATCCGAAAATTTAAGCGGAGGGGAAATTACCGATTTACCCACTTTTACTATTGCCGAAGTGAATACAGATTCGGTTGGAATAGCCAAGAGTACGGTTAAAATCCCTAAAACTGGATATGACGATGGAAACTATTATGTAATCAACATTAATGTCGGTACGGTTCACAAGTCCGTATCCCTAAGCAAACTAGTATGATGACAGAAGCAATTATAACATTTAGAGGAAGAATCTTAGACAAAGAAGACAATCCGGTTGAAAGAGCCGAATTGATGATTCAATTCCTGAATTTGGAAGAAAATCGCTGGGTTAACTTGGTTGAAGAGGTTGTGGTTGCAGATGGGCAATTAGTCCTGGATTTGGATTTGAAATCGGAAGAGTTGAGAGACAATAGAGAGCTCCTTCCATTTTTCCGGGCTTTAGAAACCAATAACATTCCTACAATGCGTTTGGTTTATGTAGAGCCAGGAGAGGAAGATATGATGCAGGTT
>JAKSBJ010000265.1 GCA_022361195.1 Flavobacteriales bacterium | reverse complement strand
TCGGGATTCAACCACCGGCACATCCAAGGAACATAGTAGCGTTGGCCGTAATAATAACGTCCTGTTGAATCGTCCCGCTCTTTGCCGGAATATCGATAGTCTTTGAGTGCAACTTCCTTTTGGTTTTTACCTGCAGAGAAAGCTGTTCCACCATAAGGCATATACTCTTCATAAGAGATGATTTCGCCCTTAGCGGAAAGTTCCATACTTGCCGATCCTAAATGATTATTGAGTTGGTAGTGGGTTTTCCTTACCTTAGGCTGATCGACTTCTCGATTTTTAGTATCCACTTTCCAATAATGTGAAATGGCAATTCTGCTACTGTCATCAGAGAGGTGAGTCGAGATTCGTTCTAGTTCAAGCTTTTCAATTGAATTAGAGATTTTCCTAATCTTCTTGATTTCAACCCCACCTAGGTAAATTTTCTCATCAATGGTTAAAGTTGCCCCATTGTTAGAATAAATTTCTTTGATTTTTCTGACTCGATTACCATCCTCATCATAGACATAATATTCGGCGTCGTGCTTACCATTGGCTCTTTCAACAAGAATGACGGATTGAATATTATCCCTAAAATTCCAGTTGATTTTTCGGAGATGGTCAAGCTTAATGAGATTACCATTTGGGTCAAAGAATGAATCCATCGAATTCCCATTCAAATCATCTTTCAAAACTGCTCGGTTGGAATTTTGGTCCACCTCAATTTTTCGGGTCCAGTTGTTTTGATTGGCCAAATGCTTTTGTTCGGTCAAATTTCCAGCTTCATCGTAGCTGTACTTTTCGGTATAGTTTCTGAGTTTTTGTTGATCGTTGAGTTTGATAAAAGCAGACTGCTTAAAGCCTTTTTTGTGACTGTTTTTTTGCAGAGCGGGATGTTCACGTCCTGTAGCCTCTTTAAGCTGATAAAGGGCATCATAGGTGTAATCACAAATGGGACTCACTTGTTGTTGATCATAGAAAACCTTTTGGTGAGAAGCATCTTCTATTCGGGTGATATTACCAGCAGGATCATAGTAGTAAGTAATGTCCTGAAGAACTTTGTTATCTGACTTTCTCTTAGTTTTTAGATGTGTCAGATCGTATGTTTTTGGATCGTATTTATAGTTCGTGATTACCCCATTGGCATACTCAATTTTTTTGCGTTGACCTTTTTCGTTATAGATAATGTCCTCAACAATTGTCTCCCTTTTTGTTGGATTTTCGGGATAAGAGACAGCTACCTTTTTGAGTTTACCAGATTTGGTGAAGATTGGATAATGAATGCTACCATCAGCCAGTTCTTGCCAAATGGGTTTGCCAATGACATTGGTTTCTAGTTTATTCTCATAGATCTTGGGAAGTAGTTTTTCAGAATTCAGATCGTTCCACTTAACTTCCTTTTTGTACTCTGCTCTAAGCTGTTGTTGAGTAGAGAGTGGCTTGCCTTTAAAGTCACAAGATTCTGTTATGTCTATTCCGGCCTGATGGTAATGTTTAATAAGCTTTCCAATTCGGTTGTATTTTCTGGAATTTATCGTTGAATCACCATAAAACAATCGTTCTACTGTTTGATTTAAGCTGTTGCCTTTGATGTGTTTTGATGTTGGCCGATGGAGTTCATCATAGTCTATTGTACCATTATACCCTCGACTATCCCATGAAAAAAGACTTTTACCTATCGAGTCTGTAAAAGCAATGTCAATTCCGGCATCCATGCTGTCTGTTTTGAGCAAATTGCCCTGCATGTCATAGGTGTAGTTGAAGTTCCGAATTTGCTTAGTTGATGGGCGTTTATTAAGCTCAAATTGACGAGCATCGGTAATTGAAAGCTGTTTGTTTTCAAAGTCTAACTGAACAGATGTGATGTACTTTTTACCATTTTCGTCTACAGCAATGTTCTCAATAGCTCTGCCCAAATTATCCAAGATAGATTTTGCCGGCGTATTGGCATGTTGAATAGCTTTTTTAAGTGCATCCAACTCTCCACTTTGCAAAGAATTGTGATTTTTCTTGTAATAATCTGACTCCAAAACACAATCATTGGCATCATAACTTTTCTGTTCCCAGGCAGAGAGTTTTACCTTACTCATAAAACCTTTTGTAGTATCCGTTTTAATCAATCTTCCCAAAACATCATAGTGCATGGTTGGACTAATTCCTGTATCGGTCACTTCCTTTTCTGCTTCATATCGCCAGGTGGAAGAATGAAAAGGTTCGTATTGTTTAATGGCTTTGCCTTTGTTGTTTTGAATGGTGCGTCCAGAACTCAGCCAACGCTGGTTTACATGACCTTTGATTGGTAAGCCTTGTGAATCCTTTTTCAAGGAAGGTAAAGGAGGATATGTCTTGATTGTATACATTGTTTAGTTTACAAGAAGGTTTTATTTAGAGTATCCCAATCTCTTTTTGAGGTTTTCAACAACTTTGTTATATGATTGAGCTTTCGCTGTTAAATATCCTTTTATGAATTCAGGACTGCCTTTTATTACTCCCTTTTCCGTCCAGGTACCTGTTATTGGAATTGTCGTTGGGTATCCTGCAATGGTATAGGCGAAAAATGAGAATACTGCTGCAGTATAATTATAGGTTTTGCTTCGTCCTTTTTGTATTATTTTTCCGTTTTTGTCCTTTATTGGCCATGAGGGTTGATAATCCAGATTGTCTGTAAGCTTAAATTGAGCTTTCCATTTGAGTATCGCATATTTCCCTTTTCTTGAATAATGAATATGGTATTTTGCTGATAATCTGCCATTATTGATCAACCAGGTTCTAGTAGAAAAGACATTGGTAACAGTTGCTAAAGCATTGGTAGAAAAGATGTTTTGGAATTGCCAAAGTTCTACTCCAAATAAGAACTGACCAGCGACTTTTGTTTTGAGTTTTATATTCTGTTTGTTAATACTAAGCTGTTTTGGCAAAACTCTTAACATGAGTTGGGCTTTTGCAGATCTGGTACTATGAAGCGAATTAAAATGCTTAGCCAGTTTCTTTGAGAAGCGCAATTCATAATGGTTATCACCTTTTAACCATGCATCGGTTGCTTTTATACTGGCATCAATAAAACCACTTACTTTATAAAACCGTTTATTGTTGTTTAGGCGATCAAGGGCTAGTCTGGAAGCATTGCTGACCATATATCGGTCAGTATCTTTTCCCAGAAGATATCCAACTCCCATTACTACTAGGTCTTGTACTCGTGCAGCAGCTTCATATGGAAATCCGAAAATGGAGTATAGTAGAGACGTTTTCTCTTCCACCATTCGGTAAGTTTTAGGTTTTTTACTACTCTCCCCATTCGGATCAATCAAATTGATCGGGTTACTTTGAACAAACTCATACAAATTCAATCCCCCTTTTTGACCAATAGGATCGGGATTCAACCACCGGCACATCCAAGGAACATAGTAGCGTTGGCCGTAATAATAAAGCCCGGTTGAATCGTCCCGCTCTTTGCCAGAGTAACGATAGTCTTTGAGCGCAACTTCCTTTTGATTTTTACCTGCCGAAAAGGCTGTTCCACCATAAGGCATATACTCTTCATAAGAGATGATTTCACCTTTTGCGGATAGCTCTAAACTCGCCGATCCTAAATGATTATTGAGTTGGTAGTGGGTTTTCCTCACCTTAGGCTGATCGACTTCTCGATTTTTAGTATCCACTTTACAATAATGTGAAATGGCAATTCTGCTACTGTCATCAGAGAGGTGAGTCGAGATTCGTTCTAGTTCAAGCTTTTCAATTGAATTAGAGATTTTCCTAATCTTCTTGATTTCAACC
>JAKSBJ010000397.1 GCA_022361195.1 Flavobacteriales bacterium | reverse complement strand
GCCGGCGAGCTGGGTTTGTCGATAGCGCTGACCACGCCGAGGATGGATTCCTCCACCTGACGCCACTCGTGCTCCTCGTTCAGCAGCCAGTCGATGGATTTGTCGAAATCCGCCAGTGTTTCAGCCAGGCGCGGGTCCCGGTAAGAGAAGAAACGGAAAGCGGCGATATTGCTGTCCTGGGAAGCGCCGGAGCCATAGGCTCCGCCCTGTTCGCGAATGGCCCGGTGCAGATAGCCATTGCGCAGGAAACCGCCGAGGACGGTCAGGGGCGCCGCATCCGGGTGATCCATGGGCACGGTGGGATAGGCTTTGGCGCTGAAGTTAACCTGGGTGTTGGCGAGCCAGGCCTGGTGCACCTGTTCCTGAACCCGGGGTAGGTCGAAAGCCTGGAAGCCATCGGCGGAGGGTGCCACTCCCTGCCAGCTCTGATTCAAGGTGTCGCGATAGCCGGGCAGGCGCTCTTCTTCGCCCACCAGCAGATATTCCCTGGGAGCGGCCAGCACAGCTGCGTGAATTTGTTGCAACTTGTCGGCGAAAGCCTGCAGGTTGCCGTCATCATTGAGGTCGTTATCCAGGGCTTTGATAGCCTGGATACCTGCCAGGCCGCTGAGCTGGTGGGAAAGTCTGGCTGAGGGGCTCATGCCGGCGCTGGCGGCGGCCATGGCCAGGCTGTGGCCGTTGCCGGTCACACTCTGCTCGCGGCGGGCACGGGTCTGGGCCACCAGCTCGCGAATGCGGGGTAATTCGTCGAAGCGCACCTGCTCCAGGGTGGTCTCCATCAGCTGGCACATGTCGGCATGGTTGCGGGTAAGGGCCTTGGAGGACAGGGTCAGGAAGGCATCGATGTCCTGCACATTGTCCGAGGCTCCGCGAATAGTGCTGTAGGCGGTCAGGGACCCCACTGCCTGGGACTGCCAGCGCTGGGTTTCCAGGTAGTCCCTGTCACCCGCGCCCAGCTCCGTGAGGCAGATGCTGTAGAAGGGCAGCAGATTGTAAAGGGATTCGGCCAGGGCCGGCATCCTGATCACCACCTGTTGGTAAACCAGGCCGTTGGTGCCGGTGGCGTAGGTGGTCAGGGACTTGTCGTCCAGGGGCTG
>JAKSBJ010000247.1 GCA_022361195.1 Flavobacteriales bacterium | reverse complement strand
TGAGTGATGTTGGGATTTACAATAACACATCCTTATTTTCTCTGCTACCTTTATTATTTGAAAAAAGAAGTAGCATTAAAACTTTTCCTTTTGAGGAAAGTTTAATCAAATACTGGACAATTTGTTGTATCCCAGAAGAACAGGAAGGAGAAGCCCTCAATTTACTCTTTGAAAACTTAAATTCTCCTAACACCAAAGTGCATATTAAAGGTCTTGTCGTTTCCCTTTTATTTAAACTCAGTCAAAAGCATCCGGATATTAAAGCCGAATTGGTAATTTGTTTGAAAGAAGAACTGGATAAAAATTCGGAGGCATTTCAAAAAAAAGCCTTTAAAATACTGGAGAAATTACTTTAAGTTCTACTACATTCGTTTTTTATGTCAATTTCAAAACAGCAACTTTATAATGCCTGCCTGGATTATGTCCAAACCAGGATTAATAATGCCTCTAAAGCCATTCAAGAAGCTCAGGAAGCCTCAAACTCCGAAACTAAATCAACCGCTGGAGATAAACACGATACCGCTCGGGCAATGATGCAGTTGGAAATTGAAAAAAATGCCAAACAATTAGCCGAAGCTCAGAAACTAAAGCGAGCTCTGAGTCAAATAAATGCAGATAAAATTTGTGAGGAAGTTGAAATTGGTGCCATGGTTGAAACCAGCCGAGGCAACTTTTTTGTTGCCATTAGTGCAGGGAAAGTCGATGGAAATTATTTTGCCATTTCTCCCGTTTCACCCATTGGACAATTATTAACGGGCTTAAAAGAAGGAGACCGTCGTACCTTTAATGGAAATGAATTTAAGATTTTAGCGGTAAACTAATTAGAGTAAGTTTTCACGCATTTGATCAGCCTGTTCTTTGATAAACTCCTTTAGTTTTGAATCTACCATAGGAACCTTACCCAAGCATTTTAATCCCGTAACAGACAGTATAATGTCCTCTGTTTCCTGATTTCGCTCTCCATTAAAAATAATTCCTTTAATAGGAATTCCTCTGCTCTTCATCAACTCTACACTCAATAAAGTATGATTAATGGAACCCAAATAGTTTTGAGAAATTAAAATCGTTTCGTCTGCTACTTTTGGAATGAGATCTACAATCATATCTCCCTTGTGATTCAATGGAACCATTAACCCTCCTGCGCCTTCAATAATCAGAGTGTTGTTGGTATCAGGAACCTTGAAATCATCCAGTTTCATCTCAATATTATCTAAACGAGCAGCAGCATGTGGGGACATTGCTGACGATAATAAATAAGTCTCTGAATGGAATTTAGACTCGTTATTACTAATAAAATCTCGTACCCAAAGTGAATCTAAATCGTCCAACTCACCTGCCTGAACGGGTTTCCAATAATCAGCTTTAAGTGCTTCTACTATAATCGCAGAACAAAAAGTTTTTCCTATTTCTGTTCCAATTCCACTAACAAATATTCGTTTCATCTTGCAGCTTGTATTAAGGCATCAATTTCTTCTTTTGTATTGAATGAATGAAGGCAAACTCGAATTCTCTCTTCTCCCTCAGGAACTGTTGGAGCTAAAATGGCCTTGACCATCATTCCGGCTTCCTGAATACGTTGAGCAGTTTGTTTGGCTTTCTCAATTCCAGGAATCATAAAAAGCTGGATAGCCGATGAACTTTCATTGATAGATAAACCTGCTTCTGTGGCTTTTTTCCTGAAATAATCAATATTATCCCACAATCGTTTTCGCTCTAAGTCCATTTCGCCAATTAAAATGGTAATCCGTCTTAAACGTTCCTGAGCTTGTGGTGAAATAGCTGTTGTATAAATTAACGATCGGGCAAAATTGATGAGATAATGTTTCAGTTTCTCACCTCCCAAAACAAAAGCACCATGACTTCCATACGCTTTACCATAGGTCATTACTTTGGCAAATACCTGATCATCAAGATTAAGTTCATTCACTAACCCTCTACCCTTTTCTCCATAAACACCACCTGAATGAGCCTCGTCAACAATTAAATAAGCTTTATATTGCTGACAGAGCCCAGCAATTTCTTTTAAAGGTGCCTGATCTCCATCCATGGAATAGATGCTCTCTACCATCACATAAACAGTTCCTTCGGCTTTTTCTAAACGCTCCTTAAGATGCGCTACATCATTATGGCGAAAAGAATAGCTTTTAGCCAAAGACAACTGAATACCATCGCGAACAGAAGCATGACTTAAGGAATCATAAAGAACGGTGTCGTTTCTTTGTGCTAGACTGGAAATTAGTCCCAAATTGGCATCGTAACCAGAATTAAAAAGTAAAGCGGCCGGTTTTCCGAAAAAACTTGCAATTTCTTGCTCTAACTTTTCAGTAAAGGCTGTATTTCCAGAGATTAATCTTGATCCAGTAGATCCGTGGAAATGATCTGATCCATTTTGAATTTGGGATGCCCCCAAATAATCATTAGAAAAGAAATCAACTCCTTTTGCCTGGATTAGTTCCCGAAAAGTATTGCTTTCTCTTCTTTGCTGCAACTTCTTTTCAAGCTTCTCAGGAAATTGATTCATAAAATGTGTTCTTTATTACTGAACAGTCACCTTTCTCGGTTGAAACTCTCCTTTAGATTGAGTCTCTTCTTTCTTCGCCTTTACTCTTGCTTCTTTCTCAGCTCGGATTTTCTTAGCTTTTTCCACTTTTTCATCCACTAAGGTTTCTGGTTGTTCACCATCCTGGAAAGGAGCTTTTGGAGTTAATCCTAAAATCTCAAACAACTGAGCATCCTCATTAAATTCAGGATTTGGTGTCGTTAACAATTTATCTCCTGCGAAAATAGATGAAGCTCCTGCCATAAAGCAAAGCGCTTGCCCTTCCTGAGACATTTGAGTTCTACCCGCTGAAAGACGAATAATTGATTGAGGGAACATGATACGTGATGTAGCAATCATTCGTACAATATCCCAAACTGGAACTTCTTCCTGATCTTCTAGTGGCGTTCCTTCAACAGCTACTAAAGCATTAATTGGAATGGACTCTGGAGGTTGTTCCATATGAACATAAGTCATCAACATTCCCACTCTGTCTTCCACTTTTTCTCCCATACCAAGAATTCCTCCTGAACAAACAGAAAGCCCCACTTTACGAGCATTTCCAATTGTTTCAATTCGCTCCTCATACTCGCGAGTAGAGATAATATCTTTATAAAACTCTGCCGACGAATCTAGGTTGTGATTGTAAGCATACAAACCTGCATTCTTTAGCCGTTGAGCCTGATCTTCATTCATCATTCCTAAAGTAGCGCATACTTCCATTCCCATTCCATTAATCTCCTGCACCATTTCCACTACTTTGTCAAAATCACGGTTATCCCGAACATTTCTCCAAGCCGCACCCATACAAACTCTGGATGATCCGTTTTCTTTTGCATTTTTTGCCAAACCAATTACTTGTTTTACTGGCATCATAGCATGAACATCCAATTCAGTATTGTATTTTGCCGACTGAGGACAATAGCCACAGTCTTCTGAACAACCTCCGGTTTTAATTGAAATAAGCGAACTCATTTGAACCTCTAATGGGTTGTGATACTCACGATGAATCGTTGCTGCCTTGTACATTAACTCCATCAATGGAGTATGATATAATTCAAGGGCTTTTTCTTTTGTTGAATACTCAGGATTAATTTTCATTTGCTAAATGTTTTCTTCTGATTATTATTTCAAATTTCCTTTTTCGTAGATTAACTCTGTATCAATAGAGCCATCTTCATTATAATATTTCCAGGAACCGTCTTCTTTGCCCAATTCGTATTTCCCCTGCATCTCGATTTTCCCATTCTCATAATACCAGGTGAAGAGGCCGTTTTCTTTTCCCTGCAAGTAATTTCCTTCAAATTTTTTATTGCCTGATTCGTAAAAACTTTGCGATGCACCATTGAGATGACCTGAATCCCAATTGGAGATGTCCATCAGCTGACCATTAGTATACCAAAAAGTCCACTCAGCATGTTGTTTTCCAAACAAATAAATTCCTTCTGATTTTTTTTGTCCATTCTCATAATAAGCAATAGCTTCTCCCTCCAACAAACTATCAGCATAATGTAAAATAGATTCCAGCTGTCCATCTTCAAACCACTGCTTCCATTCTCCATTTTTTTGATCGTCTTTATAGGTCCCTTCCATGATCTTCACTCCTTCTTGATTGAAACGTACCCACAAACCTTCTTTTCGGTCCATGTCATACGTGCCTTCCGAATGAAGCTGACCATTTTCGTAATAATACTTAAAGTTTCCGTTTACTAAACCATCTTTCCACTGACTTTCTTCCTGAACAGTTCCGTTAGCATACCACCAAATCCAATCTCCTTGCGCATAATTATCTACGAACTCACCTTCTGCCTCTTTACTCTCATCATCTCTAAATAGGTTCCATTTTCCCTGCTTATGATTATTCTCGTCCATTTCACCAATACCGTAACCTCCTCCAACTAGGGGATGACGGTCTGACTCTTCACCGCAGGCGATGAGAAACAGGGAAATGAATAAGAAACTCAAATGCCGCATAGAAATGCTTAAAGTTTGGGCTTAAAAATAGTTAATTTTCCGTGTTGATTTCTTTCCAAATCAAATCTTTTAACTCTGTTAATCCTGTCTGTGCAACTGCTGAAATAAATTGTGTTGGAATATCTGGAAGATCCATCTTAATTTCATCCATCAATTCTTCATCCAGCATATCGGACTTTGAAATAGCCAAAAGCCTAGGTTTATCAGCTAATTCAGGATTATATTGTTCGAGTTCATTCACCAAAATTTTATATTCAGCATGAATGTCATCTGCATCTGCTGGAACGACAAAAAGTAGCACAGCATTTCGTTCAATATGTCTCAAAAAACGTAATCCCAAACCTTTTCCTTGATGCGCTCCCTCAATAATTCCTGGAATATCAGCCATTACAAATGACTTAAAATCTCGGTAAGAAACAATACCAAGGTTTGGCGTTAAGGTTGTAAATGGATAATTAGCTATTTCTGGTTTTGCTGCGGAAACGACAGATAACAAAGTTGATTTTCCTGCATTTGGAAATCCAACCAATCCGACATCAGCCAATACCTTTAGCTCTAAAATAATCCAACTTTCTTTTTCAGGTAGTCCAGGCTGAGCATAATCGGGAGTTTGATTAACCGAATTTTTAAAATGAACATTTCCTCGTCCACCTTTACCTCCAGATAATAAGACAATTTCTTGTCCATCCTCTTCAATCTCTCCTATAAACTCCCCAGTCTCAGCATCTTTGGCAATGGTACCTAAGGGAACGTCCAAATAAACATCTTGCCCGTCTTTTCCAGTAGATTGATTTTTCCCTCCAGGATTTCCATGCTCAGCTTTAATATGCTTCCTGTACTTCAAATGAAGCAACGTCCACATTTGTGCATTTCCTCGGAGAATAATATGTCCTCCTCTTCCTCCATCACCACCAGCTGGTCCACCTTTAGCCACAAATTTTTCACGGCGCATATAACGTGAACCGGGTCCACCTTTTCCCGAACGGCAATGTATTTTTACGTAATCAATGAAATTGGACATGCCGATTTATAAATTAGGGTGAAGAAATTGTTTTATGATAACTTATCTAAAGCCTCAAACAATCTATTTGTAATCTCATCAATAGATCCCATTCCATTGATAGAAGTGAATTTTCCTTGCTCGCTATAAAAGTCCTTTACAGGTGCAGTTTCTTTTTTATAAACGTCAATTCTCTTTTGAATCACCTCCGGATCCGCATCATCTGCACGTCCACTAACCTCTGCTCTCTTTTTCAATCGATCTTTCAATTCATCTTCTTCTACATCCAAAGCCAACATACTAGAAATAGAAGTACCCTTACTCTCTAAAATTTCATCCAAAGCAGCAGCTTGTGGCTTTGTTCTAGGAAAGCCATCAAAGATAAAACCAGCAGCTTCAGGATTTTTGTCCACCTCAGAGATCAACATTTTTATAGTTACCTCATCTGGAACTAACTGCCCTTGATCCATATAGCTCTTAGCCAATTTCCCTAACTCAGTTTCTGCACTAATGTTAGCACGAAAAACATCTCCAGTTGAAATATGGTGAAGATTATACTTTTCTACAATTCGTTCTGCCTGGGTTCCTTTCCCCGCTCCCGGAGGGCCAAATAATACTAAATTGATCATATAATAACTTTAGAATGACAATGCATTCATTTTTATAGGGGCACAAAGTTACAGCTATTACTTAAACTTTAACCGTCTATGTCTGTTTTTGAATCAGAAAACTGTAAAAATGACAGCATCAATCATCTAAATCAGACAAAAATTCCGAAAAAAATGCCTTTTTCTGAGATGGAATCAATTTTGAGTAATAGAAGAAAAAAGACACCAACATGAACATTGATAAATTAACAAGCAAAACACAAGAAGTTCTTCAAAAGGCGCAATCAATTGCCGAAGGGCATGGACAACAGGCCATAGAGCCTGGCCACTTGCTATTGGGTATCATTGAAACCGATCACAATGTTCTCCCCTATCTGATGAAAGAGTTGAATGTCGACATTGACATGATTCAGAATACAACGAGAAGCATTGTAAAAAACTATCCAAAAGTATCTGGAGGACAAGTTTATATGTCCAACTATAGCAATAAGGTATTTTCATCGGCCTTTAAATTGACCGATTCGTTTAAAGATGAATACTTATCAATTGAAATTTTATTTTTAGCCTTATTGGATGCAGGAGATTCAGTTAGCTCAATGCTAAAGGACATGGGCATTACGAAGAAAAAACTAAAAGATGCCATTTACAAATTAAGACAAGGAGAAAGCGTGAATTCAAAAGGACAAGAAGATACGTATCGAGCATTGGATAAATATGCTAACAACCTGAATCAGTTGGCGAAAACAGGAAAACTGGATCCGGTTATTGGTAGAGATGAAGAAATTAGAAGAGTCCTTCAAATCCTTACCCGGCGAACCAAGAACAACCCTATTCTCATTGGTGAACCTGGTGTTGGAAAAACGGCTATTGCTGAAGGAATTGCGCATCGTATTGTGAATGGAGATGTTCCGGAGAACCTTAAATCTCGTTTGGTTTATTCTTTAGACATGGGAGCTTTGGTGGCCGGAGCAAAATATAAAGGAGAGTTTGAGGAACGCTTGAAATCAGTAGTTAAGGAGGTCATTAAATCGGATGGAGAGATTATTTTGTTCATTGATGAGATTCATACCTTGGTTGGAGCAGGTGGCGGACAAGGAGCAATGGATGCGGCCAATATTTTAAAGCCAGCATTAGCCCGTGGAGAATTAAGAGCTGTTGGAGCAACTACTTTAGATGAATACCAAAAATATTTTGAGAAGGATAAAGCTTTAGTGAGACGTTTTCAAACAGTATTGATTGACGAACCTGGAACAGATGATGCCATCTCTATTTTACGAGGTATTAAGGAAAAATATGAAACTCATCACAAGGTTTTAATTAAAGATGAAGCCATCATTGCCGCTGTTGAACTTTCACAACGTTATATTACCGAACGCCAATTACCAGACAAGGCTATTGATTTGATCGATGAAGCTGCTTCCAAACTTCGTATGGAAATTAATTCCAAACCAGAGGAACTGGATGAGATTGATCGTAGAATTATGCAGTTAGAGATTGAACGAGAGGCTATTAAACGGGAAGGTGATACCAAAAAGCTGAATAATTTAGAGCAAGAGCTGGGAGATTTGAACGACAAAAGAACCGACTTTATGGCCAAATGGCAAGCCGAACGGGACGTTGTTGAAGCCATCCAAGCTGCCAATGAAAACATAGAGAATTTAAAACTTCAGGCAGAGCAGGCCGAACGGGAGGGTAATTATGAAGTAGTAGCCGAAATTCGTTACGGAAAGATTAAAACTTTGGAGAATGACTTAGTCGGCCTACGGGAAGATCTAGTACAGATTCAACAAAATTCCAAAATGATTAAGGAGGAAGTAGATGCCGAGGAGATTGCAGATGTGGTAGCTAAGTGGACTGGGATACCTGTTTCTAAGATGTTGGAAAGTGAAAAAGCAAAGTTGTTGAAACTGGAGGCTAAATTAAGTGAACGTGTTGTAGGACAGCAAGAGGCAATTACAGCAGTTGCTGATGCGGTTAGGAGAAGCAGAGCAGGGTTACAGGACGTTAAAAAGCCAATAGGGTCATTCATTTTCCTTGGAACAACCGGAGTTGGAAAAACCGAATTAGCGAAAACTTTGGCCGATTATTTATTCAACGATGAAACAGCACTCACCCGAATTGACATGAGTGAGTATCAGGAAAAACATTCTGTTAGTCGGTTGGTTGGTGCACCTCCAGGCTATGTAGGATACGATGAAGGTGGGCAATTAACCGAAGCTGTACGAAGAAAACCTTATTCTATTGTACTTCTAGATGAAATAGAAAAAGCTCATCCCGACGTTTTTAACACTCTACTGCAAGTCTTAGATGATGGTCGCTTGACAGATAATAAGGGACGTACGGTGAACTTTAAAAATACCATTATCATCATGACTTCTAATTTAGGCGCTCATATAATTCAGGATAATTTTGAAAACCTAAAAGAAGGTGATCGAGAGGATATTTTGAGTAGAACTAAATATGAGCTTTTTGAATTATTGAAAAAGACCATTAGACCAGAGTTTTTAAACAGAATCGATGAAACGATTATGTTTCAACCACTGAGCCAACAAGATATCTTGGAGATAGTTAAAATCCAATTCAATGGATTAAAACAAAAACTAAAAGAACGGGATATCGAATTGGATGCAACTCCAGAGGCATTTGACTGGCTCGCCAAAGAAGGATACGATCCTCAATTTGGGGCAAGACCAGTAAAAAGGGTCATTCAAAGGGATTTATTAAATAAACTGTCTAAAGAACTACTCTCAGGTAGGATACAAGCCGATTCGGCAATATTGCTGGACATGATAGATAATGAACTTTACTTTCTAGATCCTGCAAAAATGAATAACACTAAATAAAAAGAAGGCTGTCTTTATAAAGACAGCCTTCTTTTTTACCCTTTAAAGTTGAGGAATAAAACCTAAAATAATAATCATCCCTACATTTCCCAATAAACCGATTCTTGAGCTAAATCACTCAATGTGTTTTTCAATTCTGAAATCATCCTTTCTAATTGATTGATTTCAGCTTCCACCAAATAACGTCTTTGCCTAAGAACAGTCAATTGCCTGTATGTAACTAGTCGCATATCCAAAACTTCTATTGTTTCAAAAATGTTTGATTCTTCCAACAATTGATGAAAAACTGTGTTTCCCTGCTTTTTTGTCATCTCTTCTATTTTTTATTTGAGACAACACCACTGTGTATTGAACAACAGAACAAGACATTTGGAGAAAAAACATTCGCATGAATGGAGTTTTTCCCCAAATTTCACTTCAGTCTTGTGATGAAGTGAAAGACACAGTATTTTGGTCGATTACATAAAAACAGAAGTGGCAAAAAAGCAAATAACCTAAAAACACACATCCCCAGGAACAACAAACAAACAGTAACAATCTAGCTTACTCTTTCCTCACACAACACAACACAACACAACACAACACAACACAACACAACACAACACAACACAACACAACACAACAAAACACAACACAACAAAACACAACAAAACACAACACAACAAACTATTACTTTCGTCTTAGCCTTATAAACAAAAAAGGAGGCTGTTCTTATGAAACAGCCTCCTTTTTAATTACTCTATTCGTAAATATTATTGTCGAAACTTCGGATAGTAAACTATTTTTTCCGTTTTCTTTTTTTCTTTTGATTTCGCTTGTTTAGCGTTTTCCATTTTTTCAGCTTTCTTAAGCTCTTTCTTTTCTGCCTTTTCTTTTTTATCTCTTTCGTTGTCAGACCTGTACTTGGTATAATCTGCTTTTTTGTAAGCGTCGCAGGTTCCATGCCCACCTCCACAACTAGTAATGCTTAAGGCTAATATTCCAATAATCGCAATTCCGATTAACTTTTTCATAATAAGAAGATTTGGTTCGTTGTTGTTGTTTGTTGTAAAAGAAGTTTTAACAACTCCTTCTGCTCATGTATATGCAAAAACGAAAAAAAAGGTTTCGTTCATTCAAAAAAAATATTCTTTTCTTCCATCAATTATAAGCCGAAGAACAAACCCTTATTCCCCTATTCATCTGGACAAGGCATAAAAAAAGGCAGCTATTCAGCTGCCTTAAATCTTTATCAATCTTTTTAAAAAGATTGATTCTGAATAAGTTCAGAAACTATTTTTTTTCTTTCTTTTTAGAAACGACTTCTACTTTTTTTGATTTTTCAGACTTGTATTTTGAATAATCTGACTTTTTATAAGCGTCACATGTTCCATGTCCACAACTTACTACTCCTAAAGCAAAGATGCCTAAAAATCCTGCGATTAATACTTTTTTCATTCTAATGGTTCTTTTTTGGTTTTATACTGTTTTGCTTTGCACAACTTACATGTCACGCGTTATTCATGTAACGAAAATATGAAAAAAATATTGTTCGTACAAAAACTTTTGGGCTATAAATCAACGATTAATGTTAAAAAAACAACGACGAATGCTCTCTTGCCCTGAGCAAATCAATGTTTCGACATCTAATTAAGTGTTAATAAGTCTATCGAAAAGGTAGATTTTTTTATAAAAAAAAACTCAACCTAGATGCTTTTTTTGATCTTATCCAATAAAACCTGACTTAGTTTGTAATAGGATTCGTACGTCCATCCTCCCACATGCGGAGATAAAAGTACCTTATCTGAACTAATCAATTCTCTAAATTCAAGCGGTAGTTCATTATTTTTCTCTCCCTCGAACATATTTTCAAAAGAGGCTTTCTCAAACTCCAACACATCCAAACAGGCGCCTAATACCTTTCCTGAGTTTATAGCTGACAAAAGACTCTGTGTTTGGACAATCTTACCTCTTGACAAATTAATGAGCCAAAAATTATGTCTCACTTCTTTTATAAATTCATCATTAATCCATCCCAAAGTTTCAGCATTTTGAGGAATATGTAAACTGGTGATCTGTGCTTTTTGCTTAAGAGTTTCTAAATCAACTTCCTGAACATACTCATCTCCAAATCCACTCTTATACTTATCATAAGCTATTACCTCTACCCCAAAACCTCTTAGTACACGAGCAAAAGCTGCCCCATTATTTCCAAATCCAATAAGTCCAATAGTCTTTCCTTCTAACTCAATTCCTCGATTTCCTTCTCGGTCCCAAACACCTTCTCGTACTTCTTTATCAGCAGTATGTAGTTTATTGAAAAGACTCAAAATCATTCCTAAGGCATGTTCTGCCACTGCATTTCGATTTCCTTCAGGGGCATTAAAAAGTTGGATATTACGTCGAGTACAATAAGCCTCGTCAATATTCTCCATCCCAGCTCCTGAACGAGCAATGAACTCCAGCTGTGTTGCCTTTTCTAAAAAACTTTGATTCATTGGAAAACGCGAACGAATAACAATTCCCTGATACTGTTGAATACTATTTTCTATTTCAGAGATAGGCCTTTGTGTAAAATCATCACAAATCCACCCCATGGCCTCCAAACCATCCTTTAATACAGGATGTACGGTATCTAAAAAAGCAACTTTTTTCATTGATTTAAGCAAGGTACATCAAATAGGCTACCAGGAAATAGATGGTAAGTCCTAAAATGTCATTAGCTGTGGTAATAAAAGGTCCCGTAGCTAATGCAGGATCAATTTTAAGCTTATTAAGTGCCAGCGGAATCCATGCTCCTAAAATAGCCGCCACTACCACTACTAGGAAAAGTGAAATTCCTAAGGTTAATCCTAAGTTTAAATCACCTCCAACAGCTAAATTAAACCCAAAAATACTGATGGCGCAAATCATCCCGACAATAATACCTACTAGCGACTCTTTTCCTATTTGACGAAGTACACTATTAAATTGAAATTCTTTTGCTGCTAATCCCTGCACTACAATGGCCGAAGATTGAACTCCTACATTACCTGCCGTTGCAACAATTAATGGGATAAAAAATGCCAATGCAGGATTGACATCGATCTGATCTTCATAGCCCTTAATTATCTGTGAGCTCATCACTCCTCCTGCCAAACCAATCAAAATCCATGGTAAACGTGAACGCGTACTTTTAAGTACATTAGATGATGGTTCTACATTCTCTGAGATACCAGAAGCCATTTGGAAATCCTTTTCGGCCTCTTCTCTAATTACGTCTACAACATCATCAATAGTAATACGTCCTACCAGCTTTTCCTGGCGATCTACTACCGGAATGGATACCAAATCATATTTATCCATGATACTGGCAACATGCTCGGATGAATCGTAAATCTTAACGTATTTCAGATTTTTCTCCTGATACAAATCCTTAATCAAGGTTTTGGGAGAAGCAAATAATAATCGTTTCAATGATAAAATTCCCAGGAGATTTGACTCATCGTCTACAACATAAATAGAATAGACTTTTTCCACTTCCTCTACCTGTCTTCTCAATTCAATGACACAACGGTTAACCGGCCAATTCTCTTTAGCCTTGATGAACTCTGTCTGCATTAATCCCCCGGCTGTATCTTCGTCATACTTCAATAACTCCTCTACATCAGAAGCATGTTCACGGTCTTCTATTTTGGAGATAACTTCATCCTTATCCTCTTCACTCAACTCCCCCAAAAGATCCGCAGCGTCATCCGTATCCAAGATGTTAACCTGCTCAGCAATTTCTTCGTTAGAAAAGAGTTTTAGAAGATTTTCTCGAAATTCTTCATCCAACTCCATGATGGCATCAGCGGCAATTTCTTCGTCCAAAACAGAATAGACATAACGCGCCTCTTCCAGTTCCAAGTTCTCGAAAATATCAGCTATATCGGCTGGATGAAGTTCTTTTAACCGTTCAAAGATGACAGTTTCTTCCTGACGACTGATGAGAGCTTTTATTTGCTCCAGGAATTCTTTTGTCAGTTCGAACTTCACGCCTTGGAATTTTAAAGCGGCGTCCGAATAAAATCGAACGCCGCCACAAAGATAGATACTTTTTTACAATGAAAATCCAAGATTGCGTATTAACAAATCCTTAAGAAAGGGATTGTTAAGAAGCTTTTAGGATTTACTTTGACAAACGAAATCAGTAATTTTCAAGCTGGTTTCGTCCTTAATAGCTTTAAACCCACGGTCCACATCAATAATATTGTGATATCCTCTCGATTTTAAGATAGACTCAAAAATTACTGATCGATACCCTCCTAAACAGTGGACATAATATGTTTTGTCCGGATTAATTTGACTCATGTTGTCATTGATATAATCCAGTGGAATATTTTCTGCACCATCAACGTGTTCTGCTTCAAATTCAGATGGTTTTCTAACATCTAAAACACTAGCATTGTCAGCTACTGCTTTTTCAAAATCAGCAGGAGAAACTTTTTGAATTGAATCCACTTCTCTACCATCAGCTTTCCAAGCTTCAATCCCACCTTTCAAATATCCTACCGAATTATCATACCCAATTCGAGACAAACGTGTCACAGCCTCTTCTTCTTTTCCTTCATCAACAACCAAAACAATTCGTTGATTAATATCTGTAATCAATGCCCCTACCCAAGGCGCAAAGTTTCCATTTAATCCTATAAAGATTGATCCGGGTACATGCTCTTTAATGAAATCATGCTGCGTACGAACATCCAACATCAAAGCTCCATCTTCAACCAAAGTTTCAAACTCATTTGGATTCAAAGCTACAGTCCCCATTGATACGATCGAATCAAAATCGGTATTTACCTTTTTGTTCATCATCGCATTTTTAGGGAAATATTGAGGTGGTTTTGTTAAACCAGTCAATACCTCCTTTACAAACTCTTCTTCTGTCATATCAGCTCTTAAGGCGTAATTGTTTTTTTTCTGGTTCCCCAATGAATCATAAGTTTCTTTACTCATGTTTTTTCCACAAGCTGAACCTGCACCATGATTCGGATAAACGATTACGTCATCAGCTAATGGCATGATTCGATTTCTCAAGGATTGAAATAAATGTCTTGCCAAATCCTCTTCAGTAAGACTTCCTTGCTTAATGGCTAAATCAGGACGTCCTACATCCCCAATAAACAATGTATCTCCAGTAAAAATACAGTGATCCTTACCATTGACATCTTTTAATAAATAAGTGGTAGACTCCATTGTATGTCCTGGAGTATGTAAAGCTTGAATTTGGATTCCCCCTAATTCAAAAATTTCATTATCCTTTGCTTCGTGAATTTCATACTCTGCTGTCGCAGAAGGTCCAAATACAATTGTAGCACCAGTTTTATTTGCCAAATCTACCTGTCCTGAAACGAAATCAGCGTGAAAGTGAGTCAGAAAGATGTACTTAATTTTTGCTCCATCTGCCTCTGCTCTCTCAATATAAGGTGAAGTTTCTCTTAAAGGGTCAATAATTGCTGCTTCTCCATTAGCTACGATATAGTAAGCTGCCTCTGCTAAACATCCTGTATATATTTGCTCTACTTTCATACTTTTATATTTATGGTACTCCTGTACCGATTTTGTCAAAACAAATTTAGGAAGAGATTTGGAATAAAAATGTGACTTTTATCACTTTAAGGGCTAAGGCTTTGACTCCTAATCAATTTGATTGCCGGGCAATTTTCCCTTTCGCCTCAAAAGCTTCATTTTTACTATAAGCAACAGCATTTTCAATACTTACAAAAAAGTGATCTTCTCCCAACATCGAATAAATCTTGTGCTTTTTGAATTCGTCTCTTACAGGTCCTTTTAAACCTGAAAATAAAATAGTTACCTCTCTCTTTTTATAGGAGATTATCATTCGTTTAATCTCATAAATGGCGGTGGAATCAATGGAATTAATGCCCGAACTATCTACGATAATAGTTTTTACTTCTTCGGATCGATCATTCTCTAATTCTAACAACTTATCCCTGAAATAGTTGATATTTGCATAATACAAGCCCTCATCAAAACGAATAATAAGTATTTCCGGATCTACGGTCACATTATCAAAACGGTCAACATTTCGATATAAATTCCCTTCACCTGAAATTTTTCCCATCACGGCAACGTGAGGTTTAGTTGCTCGAAGCACCAATAAAAGTAACGAAACTACAACCCCAACAAAAATCCCTTCTTTAATTCCTACCGTTCCAGTTACCACCAGGGTGATTAAATACAATGCAAACTCTTTTTTATCCGTTTTCCACCACATCATTGGAACCTTGATGCTAATTAGCCCAAATACGGCTACGATAATGATGGCTGCCAAAATAACCTCGGGTAAGAAATAAAAGAGATCCGTTAAAAACAATAAGGTTAACAGAATAATTAATGCACTAATCATTCCAGCCAATGGTGTTTTATTACCACTGCTTTGATTTACCGCAGTACGAGAAAAACTGGCTGTTACAATATAGGATGAGAAGAAAGAACCAATGATATTGGAAGTTCCAATTGCAATTAATTCCTGATTAGGTTTGGTATGTGACTCTTCCGATTTCTCCTCTGCTGATTTAGCAATGGATATGGCCTCTGTAAAACCAATAATGGATAATGCAAAGGCTGCAGGAATCAAAAACTTAATATCGTCCCATTTTAAATCGGGAGTGGTTAAAGCTGGTAATCCTTCTGGAATGTCACCAATAACGGCCATATTATCTTGGAAAAAGCCAACAAAATAAACCAATGCCGTTCCCACTACCACCAAAACCAAAGCGCTTGGAATCGCTTTACTGAATCGCTTGAGTAATAAAATTGTGGCGATAGCCACTAATCCGAAAGTAAAACTCACCCAGTTTATATCTCCAAGAACAAAATATAAATCATGAAGTAATTGGTGGATTTGACTACTTCTTGACACATCAACTCCTAAAATATATTTGAACTGATTAATACCTATAATGAGCGCAGCAGCTGAAGTAAAACCAGTTATTACAGGACGAGACAAAAAATTGACAATAAATCCTAGCTTAATGATTCCAAACAGCAACTGTAATACTCCAACCATGAAGCCCAATAGGATGGCCAATTGAATATATTGGTAACTTCCTTCAGCAGCCATTAAACCAATAGAGGTAGCTACAATTAACGAATCCATTGCTACTGGTCCTACCCCCGCATGACGAGAGGTCCCTAATATGGAATAAATAAATGTTGGAACTAATGAGGCGTACAAACCATACTCAGGAGGTAATCCGGCAATCCAGGCATACGCCATACCCTGTGGAATTAATAAAACTCCAACAGTTATTCCCGCAACCAAATCTCCCTTAAACCAGGAGGACTGATAGTTTTTTGCCCAATTCAAAATTGGTATATATCGAGAAAGCCAGTTCATTAATTTCAAGGATCTCCTTTAAAGTTCTAAAGGAATTTATCCCCGAAATTAGATTATTTATTTCAAATTTATTCCGCTAATCACCTTATAAAATATGTTTGCCCTTAATTTTGTGGGATTGAAAATTTATGAAAAAGCATCAAGTTTTAGATAAACAACTATCATTTAATCAACTTCTTAAATCTATTAAAACGGACCAAAAAATGGCGTTTTATAAGGGGGAAGATGATTTTATGATCTCTTGGGGAAAAGAATCTGAATTTGTTTTAAAAAAGGAAAACAGCCTGAATTCTGTTCAGGATTATTTTGACGGGGAAAAGGGAAACTATTTGTTTGGTTACCTCAATTACGATTTAAAAAACAGATTTGAATCGAATCTGAAATCGAAAAATGAAGATAAATTACATTTCCCGCTCCTCTATTTTTTTGTTCCTCAGCATATTATTTTTTGTAAAAGGGGAGAGTTGATTTACTTTGGAGACTCTTCTATCCCCGATTTAACGGAGATCATTACAAAAGAAGCAGACAATGACAAACATTCCAACTTCACCTTAAACCTCAATCCTTACACCACAAAGACAGACTATATTCAAGCTGTTGAACAACTCCAAAATCAAATTCAACAAGGATTCATTTATGAGGTGAATTACTGTGTAAACTTTGAAGGAAATACTGATGGACAAATAATTGAAGGAGAACACCTTTTTGAACGTTTGTCAAGCAAAACTGAAGCTCCTTTTTCAGCCTTTTTCTCACATCCTAATCAAGAGTTAATTTGTGCTTCACCAGAACGGTTTATTCGTCGAAAAAAAGATCGTTTAATTTCTCAACCCATTAAAGGAACCTCCTCCCGAGGAACCAATGAGCAAATAGACGATGAACTAAAACAAGCTCTTTTTAACGATCCAAAAGAACGTTCTGAGAATGTAATGATCACGGATTTAGTTCGGAATGATTTATCTAAAATTGCTCAAAAAAGATCCGTATCGGTTGAGCATTTATGTGAAGTAAAATCTTTTAAAACAGTTCATCAATTGGTATCTACAGTGGGATGCGATTTAAAGCCTGAAGTCAATATTCTGGAGATTATCAAAGCTCTTTTTCCTATGGGGTCAATGACCGGAGCACCGAAAATTTCGGCCATGGAGCACAGTGAACAATATGAAAGCTTTAAAAGAGGTATTTATTCGGGATCTGTTGGCTATATCGATCCAAATGGGAATATGGACTTTAATGTCGTTATCCGATCGATATTCCGTAATAAGAAGACCAATCACCTAAGCGCAGCCGTTGGAGGAGCTATTACCATAGATTCTGTTCCCGAAAAAGAATATCAGGAATGTTTATTGAAATTGGAAGCCTTAAAAGCTTCTTTGGAAAATCATTGATTGTTGATTTAGTCTTTTGACCAAACACAAAGCGGGCTTTCTTCGCAATCCGCCTTTAAATCTTCAACTTCTTTTTTCTTTACATAATGAAATTGTGTTGTAACCTGATTGTCATAAACAGTACAGGTACAAACGTATGTTTTACGGCAGGATGAAAAGAATAAAAGTGCTAAAGCAAGAATAAGAAAATGTGTGTTTTTCATTTTGATTTTTTCAATAAAAAAGGGAGAACAAATCTCCCTTAAAATCAAATATATAAAAAACCTGATTATTTAATTTCGCATTCAGTAGTTGCTGTAATTCCACCAACAGTAGTTGTAGCATCTCCCGCGTCGCAAGACTCGGTAGCATTCTTCTTAGTGTCAGTGATAGTTGTTGAAGCTGTAGCTGAAACACCAGCGGTAGTGGTAGTACACTCACAAGTGTAATCTTTTTTACAAGAAGTAAATGCTAAAACTCCAAGAGCAATGAATGAACTTAAAATGATTCGTTTCATAATTTATTTTTAGGTTATTAATATACTTATTTAGGGTGCCGAAAAACGCAAATAAAATTTGCCATTTGTCAGCTCTTTTGAACTTCCACCTTCGTTGTACACAGTACAATTAAAAGTTCCTTTAACGTCTCTCTCATCCTCTCCCAAACCATTGACAATAGCTGTTGTTTCTGTCACATTAAAGTTTGCTGAAGACGATTGACTTCCAAATCCACTATTCCATGCAACATCTGCTATATTCAATCCCACTCTCACTCCATCAGTTGTTCCATCTGCTTCTTCGACATATGGGTGACTTCCTTCCGTAAAAATAGTAGCCAAGGCTGCAGCATTATCTTCGGAATAAGTGCTCAACGAAAACCAGTAGTTAACAAAATCAATTCCTACCTGATCATTGTCTGTATTCCATAAATCCACTAAACCGGCTCCAGGACTAACTTCTTTTGTATCAGATGAAGCATCAATAGAAGATGAATTAGAATAAGTGAGTTGGTAATCAGCAACGCCATGCTCAAATTGATAGCTGGTCCCATCCAAATCAAATGACATAAAAAAGTTACTTGGAGTTTCTCCTCCTCCATCTGGTGGAGTAGTTTCTTCTTCCTCTTCAGGAATTGGATCATCTTTTTTACAGGATGGTGTTAGAATTGTAATAATTGATAAAACAAAAAACAGGCGTATAAATGTTTTCATCGAATGTCTGTAAGTGTATGTAAGCTCAAAAATAAGCCTGAGAAGCATTCATTTTTAGTGAAACTCAGAATTGGTACTTTTTTCTTTAAAATTGGTAGAATATGGATAAGATTGAATTCATACTTTTACTAAAACGAGCAAATAGTAATACATATCGTACCTATCTGCTGTAAAACTTACTCTAATGAAATACTTTTTTTTACTCTATGCCTTTTTGTGCTTTGGGTCAATTCAGGCTCAAACTGACTTTCCCGAATCAGATGCTGTTTGGGTGAACAAAATAACCTGTCACGATCCATGGAGCACCTATTTATGTGATGCAGAATTTTATTGCTTACCAGGAGAAGACACTCTAATTGATGGTCAAAATTATTCTAAGCTTTATCGTTGTGATGATGAAGTAAATATGTATCAAGGTTCTTTAAGAGTTGATGCCGAAGTGGTTTATTACATTCCAGTCGATTCAGCAACTGAATTTGTACTTTACGATTTCACATTGGAAGAAGGGGATTCTATTAGCAATTTTTGGATGTTAGACAGTCCATTTTATGATACATTGATTGTTTCATCTACAGCAATTGAGAGTTTTGATGGTATAGATAGAAAAGTGATCAATTTTGAATCTACAGGTGGCCGTTGGGTGCAAGGACTAGGAAGTGATTGGGGATTATTAAGAGAGCTTTGGCATAATATCAGTGGATATTTTGTTGAACTACAGTGTATGTCAGTTGGAGACTCCTCTTATTATCCACTTTTAAGTGATGAACCTTGTGATATGAACTTTGGGAGTGATATTGGAATTAGAGAAAATGAATTGAATTCGCTAAAAATTTTCCCAAATCCAGCACAAACAACAGTAGAAATAAGTGGAGATTTTACAGAAATTCGGCTTTCAGATTTAAGTGGGAAAATAATCTTAAAATCATCATTAGAAGTTAATTCAGTTCTTGATATTGAGCTTCTTTCACCAGGAATTTATTGGATACAAGCCGTTGACAAAAATGGAGCTAAGTATCAAAATAAGCTAATTGTTGAATAGCCTATTATTTAATAAACTGTTTGAGAAAGTCTGTTTTTCGATGTCTTGACAATTTCAGGCTTTCTCCATTGGCCATTATAACCTCCAAATCATTTGAGTAACGATCTACGTGAATAAGGTTGATCAGGTACCCTTGATGAATTCTAAAAAAACCTCTATCACTTAGTAATTGGTCATAAGAACCAATGTTTTTACTTACCGTTATTTTTCGGTCGTTTGAACAGTGGAAATGAGAGTAACTCCCATCTCCCCTAACAAATAAAATGTTATCGAGGCTAACAATATGAAAGCCCTTTTGATCAGACAGGATTAATCGTTGTAAGAATTTTCCCTGGAAATTTTCTTCCAATACTTTTAATCGGTCATTAGAAACCTGTTGGTTATTCTGATTTTTATCAATGAAACGTTGAACAACATTTATGAGTTTTTCGGACTTAATAGGTTTAAGAATATACCCAAAAGCAGAACATTCAAAAGCCTGTATGGCGTAACGATCATAAGCCGTGACAAAAATAGTTTCAAACCTATCATAGGTGATTTTTTTCAGGACATCAAAGCCCAAACCATCTCCTAATTGGATATCGAGAAAAACAATATCTGGTTTTTCCTGATTAATGGTTTCAATGGCATTCTTTACACTATCCGCCTCCCCAACAATTTCTATCTCACTTGCCAAATTGTCCTGAATAAGTGATCGAAGAATAATTCGTGAATATTCTTCGTCGTCAATAATTAATGCTCTTAGTTTCATCTTAACTTCTAACAATCAATACTGCTCTGGTTCCACCAGTTTCTAATTCCTCTAACAGGAGCTTACCTCTGGTTCCCAATCTTTCTTTTAAAATCTTTAATCCCAATGATTTCCGGTCTGAAAATTTCACTCTCTTCTCAGCATGTAATCCGACCCCATCATCTTCAATAATGCACATAATTCCCTCTTCAATTTCAGAAAACTTAATTCGGATGACACCACCCTTTTCCTTAGGTTTTAAACCATGAATAATGGCATTTTCAATCAAAGGCTGAATGAGCATTGGTGGAATCTGAATGATTTCAGTTGCCAAATCCGGCCCACATTCAATTTTGTACTGAATAGCCTTACCTGCTCGAATTTTTTCTAACCTCAAATACAGATCCAATAACTCTATTTCTTCTGATAAACGGATGGTTTCAACGCTACTAAACTCTAATATCCTGCGTAGTAATGTTCCAAAGTCAGCTAAAAAATCATTTGCAGCTGTTATCTCTCCCTTGGTATAAATGGCCTGAATACTGTTTAATGAATTGAACAAAAAATGTGGATTCATTTGTGCCAACAACGCCTGTTGCTTCAATTTTTCGGACTTCTGCTGAAAAGTAATTTCTCTTTGCTTATTTCTGGCTCTAATGACCAATGAAGTCAATAAAATTCCACCCAAAATAAGAATGAGTACAAAAATGAGGTTGGTAACTAATTTGTTCCTTTTTTCCAATTTCAATTCAACCTCCACTTTATCCAGATTGTTTTGAGTTAATATGCTTACCACCTTTGCACTATCTGCTGCTTTCTTGAAATCATACTCTTTTTCATATAAAGCCCTCTGATTGTCCGCTGAATTCAATGAGTCAGACAAGTCATTTGCAATCAATAAAAAGTCATATGCTTTTTGAAGTTGTCCTTTATCAGCATAGGAAGTAGAAAGTAATCTAGCTGACTCTTCTCGTAAAATTCTCCAGTTTGTATTTTCTGAAAGTCTGTATACTTCTTCCAAATGATGAATTGCTTTGTTTTGCTCTCCTTTTTTCAGGTACTGTTTTCCCAACTTCAAATGCACATCACAACTTTCATAAAAATCCACAATTAATTCGGCCAGTTCCAAGGCTGATTCTAAATACTCAATTCCAATATCCACACTATCCTTTTCGCACAGTATTTGACCAATTTTCTTTCGAGCACCAATATATCCACTGGCGTACTGAAGTTCTTCCGATAGTTTTTCAGATTTTCGATAATAAGCTAGTGACTTTTCAATGTTTTTTTGATTTTTAGCCAGACTCCCCAAATGAGCATAAACATCTGCCAAAACTGTCCTAGTTTCTATCGATTCTGCAATTTCAAGAGCATCCATATAAAATTTCTCAGCTCGTTCTGCATCACCAAATAGTTCATAAACTTCTCCCAAACTTAACATTGTCAGGCACTGATCATAAATTTCATCAAGTCCCTGGTAAATCTCCAAGGATTTATACAAATATTTCAAAGCCCTTTCGGCATTGCCTAATTGAATGTTTATCGATCCTAAAATGTAAAGTGCATTCGCTGCAAAATCAGGTTGTTCTTCCTCAACAGCGTATTGCAAACTCTCCTTATAGTAATGGATTGCAGAATCCATATAGCCCAATTTTAATTGCAGATAACCATAATTCGTATAAGCGTTGGTTATTCCATCTCTATTATCCGATACTAAAGAGGCTTCAAGTGCAATTTTTCCATATTCGAGAGCCTTATCAAAGTTTCCCGTCTTCTCTTCACAATAGGAGATTCCTTGAGCTACCCACCCCTTTACGAAAGTTAATCCAATACTGTCACTAATTTCATATGCTTGATGATACCAATAATTACTCTCTTCGATCTCCTCTATCATTGCATATAAATAGGCCTGTTGGGCATAGCCATAGGCTAATTCAGTAAAACGAAAAGATTGCTCATCTTCATCATAGCTTTCTAGATCTTTCTTTAAAAGTTCAGATCGATATAGACCATATTCAATAGATAGGCCCACACTTTCCAAATCTTGTGATAAGCCGTATAGAACAGCAAATTTCACTGAATCAGAATCAGTCTTATGATATAGATAAAGACTTGAGTCTACATATACTTTATCATTTTGTGACAACTCTGATTCCACATCTATATCGAGTAGATAAAAGTTAGATATATCCTGGTTTTGCGTACGAGCACAAAATAGAATGGAAAGAGTCAGTATGAGCAACAAATAGCGCATCAGTCAAATTTAAACAAATGAAGCAATTACAGCTTTCTACTTTTAATTTCGGTATGATTTTGTTTAGGGTTGGCATATACTTTTATCATTCAACATTAGAATAATAAAAGTACCTCCGGTTTGAATATAAATTTGGGGCTTTATAAAAACATAAACTTCAAGTCAGAAGGGAGGTACACCCTTTTAATTTTAAAAAAGTGTATTGACAAGATTTTGTTGAGTGTATAGAAACAAAAAAACCCTTTCGATTGTATCGAAAGGGTTTTTAAAAAGAGGCATCCTCATACTCTCCCACCCTCAAAAGGGCAGTACCATCTGCGCAAGTTGGCTTAACTTCTCTGTTCGAAATGGTAAGAGGTGGACCCAACCGCCATAGACACCGAAAACTGTCATCTACCTTTTTGGGCAGATATAATGTCTTAATTTAATATTGGACTTTCATGAAGTAGTGAGTAAAATGTTCCGATAAGCATCGGAATGATTATAAGTCTACGGGTAATTAGTATCACTCGGCTATGATGTTACCACCTTTACACCTG
>JAKSBJ010000363.1 GCA_022361195.1 Flavobacteriales bacterium | reverse complement strand
GGCCTGCTGCAGTCGCAACCGGGTCATCATGTCGGTGAACTTGCCCCCGCCGAAGGCCTCCCGCCGTGCCCGGTAGAGAATGTCGGGCCGGGGCCATGGCGTGCGGTCCAGCACCATCAGCCGAAGGGAGTGACCCTGAACATCCACCCCGTCGCGGATGGCGTCCGTCCCGAGCAGACAGGCATCCTGTTCAGCGCGGAAAATATCCACCAGCGTGCCCGTGTCGATTGCGTCCACATGCTGGGCGTAGAGGGGATATCCGTCACTTTCCACTGGCCCGACGATCCGCTCATACACGGCTTTCAGCCGGTTCACCGCCGTGAAGAGGCCGAGCGCCCCGCCGCCGGAGGCGCGAAAAAGGTCGCGATAGGCCGCCGCCACCTGATCCGCACTGTTGCGATTGATGTCTTGAACGACCAGCACCCGCGCCTGTTCCGCATAGTCGAAGGGGGAGGAGAAATGGGATCGGGCAACAGGGGTGGGCAGATGCAAAACGCCTGTCCGGACCTCTGCATTGGCCCAGCTCATCCCGTCCGGATCATCCGCTTCAGTCACCTGATCCCGCAGCGTTGCAGAGGTGATGAGCCCGCCATGAAGGGGCTCAAGAACGGCTTCTGCAAAGGGGCGGCTTGGATCAACCCAATGGCGGTGGAGACCCACATCAATCTCCCGTCCCTGAATGCGTTCAACGGACATCCAGTCCACAAAATCTGCATTGGGGTCGCCCAACAGGTCCGCCAGCATCAGCCGCCAGCCGGGCACTGTCGCGCGTCCGCGCCGGTCGAGCCCGCGAATGGCGGCATCCATCCGCGTGCGGGTTGGCTTCTCTAGGGTTTCGTTTTGTTCGTCCAGCAAGCGCCGCAAGCAATCCGCAAGCGCGGAGAAACTCCGCACGATCTTGGCAAGCGCCACATCCAGTTCCGCCGCCGCCTGCGCCAGTTCGTCGTCAATGGGGCGGAGATCGCATTCCAGGGAATAGGGCCCGTCCGCCCCGTCGCTGCGGGCAT
>JAKSBJ010000225.1 GCA_022361195.1 Flavobacteriales bacterium | reverse complement strand
TCATTGATCACAAATTTGCCAGAGAAAGAGCCATTAAAACTTACAAAGAAGCATTGCAAGATCCTGTTAAAGAGGTTACCTAACAAGCAGATTAAACATCCAAAAAGAAAAAACATGCGAATTTTCTTTTTAAGCTTCTTGTTCTTATTTGGAACATTGTCCTTTGGACAAAAAACAGAAGGATACCAGTACCACATTAACCAAAACGGTAAACTCCATTACCAATACACGGTCCATTCATCCCGTAAAGTTTTGTTGGATGACTTTTTTAAACTCTTTGCCGAATCTAAAAAGGAATGGATACTAAAAGACGAAGACTGCATTGCCATTGCTCGTAGAACCAAAAAAGGATTTGAGGTAATTGGCGATGGAAAAAATCAGGAATTTAGTTGTGAAGCTGCCAGCTTATTCATTGACCTTTGGTATGAATATGCTCATGTAAATAGTTTATAAACTACTTTTTACTCTCCGCAATTTTGCGAATTTGTTCCATCAGTGGTTTTAAAGCCTCGTGAGAGTCGTACCCATCAAAAGTTTTGGATTGATAAATAGAATCTTTGGTATGAAGCGTCACTTTTCCAAAAGGAGCAGCATCTGTTGCACGTTTGTTCGTTGGTGCTTCCAAATCACGTACATCTTTTAACTTAAGCTCTTCTACCGCTTTGTTAAGGCTAGACCATTCCGAAGCCGAAGTTGCTCTTGCCGACGAAGTGGGCTCTCCTCTTCCGGTAAACGAAGTATAAACAGAATCCTGCGTAACAATAAGCGTCTTTTTTCCCATCATGGTTGTAGAAGTATACTCGTATTTGATTACCTCTGATGTCTTACAGGCTACCAAAACCAATAAGCTCAAGCTTAAAATCAATAGTTTTTTCATGTTTATGGTTTTTCGTTCTACCGAAATTTAATACAATTCTTATTCCAGAATCAATAAATAGTTCTTTTTCTTGCCTTTAGACAACAAAACAAACTTATCGTGCAAAAGGTCTTCAGAGGTAATGGTATAGTCTTCTTTCACCTTCACTCTGTTTACAGAAATTGCGTTTCCTTTAATTTCCCGACGAGCTTCTGAATTCGAATTCAAAAACCCTCCACGAGCTGCCAAAGCATCAATAATTCCTATTCCCTCCGTTAATTCATCTTTAGAAACAGTTACCTGAGGAACTCCCTCAAAGGCGTCTAACAATACATCTGCCGACAAACTCAACATTCCGTCAATCGACTTGGCAAATAAGGCTTCTGTTGCTGCAATAGCCGTATTCAAAGCATCTTCACTGTGAACACGAGTAGTAATATCTGCGGCCAGCGCTTTTTGAAGTACTCTTAGGTGTGGAGCCGCTTTATGTTCTTCTATTAGGCTTTCTATTTCTTCTTTAGACTTAAGCGTAAAAATCTTGATGTAGTTTTCGGCATCACTATCTGTAGCATTAATCCAGAATTGGTAGAATTTGTACGGCGATGTTTTTTCAGCATCTAACCACACATTTCCGCTCTCGGTTTTTCCAAACTTAGTTCCGTCTGCTTTTTTGATTAATGGAGTAGTTACCGCATAGGCTTCTCCTCCACCTTTTCTTCTGATTAACTCTGTCCCCGTTACAATATTCCCCCATTGGTCCGATCCACCTAACTGCACAATACAATTTTTATGTTTATTCAAGTGATAAAAATCGTATCCCTGCACCAGTTGGTATGAGAACTCTGTAAACGACATCCCTGTTTCCAAACGAGATTTTACAGAATCTTTCGCCATCATGTAATTCACCGAAATGTGTTTCCCTACATCACGAATAAACTCCAAAAAGGACATATCCTTAAACCAATCGTAGTTGTTTACCATTTCGGCCGAATTTTCGCCACAGTCAAAATCCAAAAATTTCTCTAACTGTTTGCGAACGCACGCTACATTATGATTCAAAGTTTCTGAATCCAATAAGTTTCTTTCTTGTGATTTACCTGAAGGATCTCCTACCATTCCGGTAGCGCCACCAACCAAAGCATAGGGCTTGTGCCCCGCTCGTTGAAAGTGAACTAAAATCATGATTTGAACCAAACTACCAACGTGCAAAGAGTCGGCTGTTGGATCAAAACCAATATACCCTGCAGAAACACCCTTGTTTAGGGCATCTTCGGTTCCGGGCATCATGTCGTGGATCATTCCTCTCCACTCTAATTCTTTGATAAAATTTTCAGGCATGAACTTACATTTGAATCGGGGCAAAGATATCCAATTTAGACGTTCATCCTAAGAACAGCCCACAATTTTAAGTCCATCAATTTACAGCAACTCATTGGCCAAATTCGCCAACTCTGATCGTTCTCCTTTTTCCAGGCGAATATGTGCAAAGAGTTTATTCCCTTTTAGGCGATCAATTAAATAAGTTAAACCATTAGATTGCTCGTCCATATAAGGTGTATCAATTTGATTGATGTCCCCTGTGAAAATGACTTTGGTTCCTTCGCCTGCTCGTGAAATAATGGTTTTCACCTCATGCGGGCTGAGATTTTGAGCCTCATCAATAATGAACATCACATTTGACAAGCTTCGTCCACGGATAAAAGCCAAGGCAGTAATGGATAATTCTCCTGATTCTTCCATTTCATCTAGCACCTTGTGTTTCTTCTCACCTGGACGGTAATTACTTTTAATGAATTTGAGATTATCCCAAAGTGGCTGCATGTATGGCGAAATTTTATCCTCAGCTGAACCAGGTAAAAATCCAATATCACGATTACTCAACGGAATGATAGGGCGAGCCAAGATGATTTGACTGTACAAATTACGTTGCTCCAACGCAGATGCAAGTGCTAAAAGCGTTTTTCCAGTTCCGGCCACTCCCTGCAGGGATACCAATTTAATGTCTGGATTTAAAAGTGCGTTGACAGCAAAAGCCTGTTCGGCATTACGAGGTTTAATTCCATATACATATTCCTTCTCAACTCGCTCAATCACATCTGCCTCCTGATTGTATCGACTAAGAACAGACTCACTGGTTCCATTTTTAAGGATGTAATAACCATTGGCCATTTTTCGCTTTCCAATAATATCATCCTCGGCAATTTGTCCTTTTTTGTAGAGTGCACTGATTTTTTTTGAATCAATATTTTCAATTACCGGAAAACCTTCTTCAAAATTCTCAACATCCTTTACTTTTCCAGTTTCATAATCTTCTGATAACAATCCTATTGCCTTGGCTTTTAATCGAAGATTGATGTCCTTCGTAACCAGAATTACCTGTCTATCTTTATTGGTATCAGCCAGGGTAATGGCAGCATTGATGATTTTATGATCATTCTTTCCTTGCCCATACAGTTTTTCAGCATCTCTACCATTTACTAAATTGGACATTACGAATTTTATTTTCCCTTTTCCGGATCCCAATCCAATCCAGTCACTCAATCCTCTTCCTGTCGAAAGTTTATCCAACAAGCGGATGATTTCACGGGCCTGGAAGTTTTTGGTGTCGTTCCCAACTTTAAAGTTGTCTAGCTCTTCCAAAACGGTAATTGGAATTGCTACATCGTGGTTTTTAAAGTTTTTGATTGCATTGTGATCGAAAAGAAGTACTGAAGTGTCCAATACAAATATTTTCTTCGTCGAACGTTTAGCCATAGATATTAATAAGTTTATGTACTTAAAAAGATAGGGAGATTATGGACAGCTTTTGGTTTTAGCTATCAATAGTTATTAACCATTCAATTTTAGCAATCTCCATCTGTCAAACAAACAGCATTTTAACTGATTATCAACAATTTGATTTAATATTGAATTCAGTTTACCTTAAAGATTAGTTAACTGTTTTGAACAGCTAAGTGGTATTTTAAGCCGTCTTTTAGACTCAAATTAGGCCTGATTTTCTGAAAAAAACTTTCAAATTCAATTTTTCTAAGCACTGTCATTCCTCCTTTTCACAATTTCATTTTCAATAAATCTCTTTTCTTTTCGTTTAGATGAAGTCGTAAATACTTACCTTTAGAAACTGTTGAAAAACAACTAAACAGAAGTTTGAACACCTAGACTATGATTAAAAAAATTGGCGCTTTCTTATTTATTGGTTTGTTAATTGCTTCTTGCAACAAAGAACCTGGTGTGGGAGGAACATCCATTATCAGAGGAAAAGTATGGGTTAAAAATTACAACTCAACTTTTACTGTTTTAAATAGTGAATATGCTGGAGCCGATAAGGATGTTTACATTATTTATGGAGACAATCCTACTTATGGAGATCGTGTAAAAACAAGTCCTGACGGTTCATTTGAATTCGCTTATTTATTGCCTGGTAAATACACTTTGTATTCTTACTCCGAAGATTCTACCCTTCAAGCTCCATCGGGACAAATTGCCATTATGCAGGAGGTAGAAATCACAGATAAAAAGCAGATTGTAGAGGCACCTACCATCAACATTTTTGACTAAAACTATTCGTTTCTAGGACACTTTGCTTTGAGTCGATCTTTGATTCGATCAAAGGCTGCCATCATCTCCATCATTCCACCATACGGGTTATTTTCTTCGTTTACCTGAAATTCAGCCTGAACTGTTGGGAAGGAAGATCGTAAACATTCATCACGCAGATCTTCATATTCTTTTTTAGACAGTCCCTTATTTTTTGGCTCGACACACTCACAGGTTAGTTCGGCCATTCGAGACTCAATTTCTGTTTTTAGATCTTTGACTTTACCATCTTTCTTTTTATTACCACAAGAGGCTAATAAGAGTATTGAGAAAATAAAAAACGAAAGTGTACGGATAATTTTCATAAAGACTGTTTAGCAACAGCAAGATACAAAAAAGCCGTCCCGAGATTTCGAGACGGCTTTGTAAAATTTTAAATCGTCTTTATTTATTGACGAATGACTTTAATCGTTTGTTCACTTCCATCAGCAATTACTTTTAAGAAGTAAGCACCTTTGGCTTGTGTCGTAAGATCAATTGTTACTGTATTAGCTCCTGTTCCGGCAAAAATTGTTTCACCTAAAACATTCATTAAAACATAATTGAATTGTCCATCAACAGTCAACTGTACCTGGCCATTTGTTGGGTTTGGATACAATTCTGCCAATGGAGATTCATTTTCATCAAATCCTACGTGTACAATTTGACAAGCTGAAGTATCAACGCAACCGTCCAAAGTAACTTCAACAGCATAGTCTCCATCAGGAACTGCTGAATAAACTTGATTAGTTTCTCCTGAAATAACGGAATAATCAGGGCAGTTTAACCATTGGTAAGTAGCTCCAGCCTGATTCGCTGTTAAAGATCCACCACCGGCAGTAATTGAAACATCAATTGTAATAACAGTAACGTCTACCATATCCTCAGCAGTACATCCTGTAGAATCAATTGTTCCAGTTAATGTATAAGTCGTTGTTCCAGAAGGAGGCATGAAGTTTACACCATTTGTAATTCCTCCGTCCCAACTCCAATCAGTTGCGGTTCCAGTTCCTGATAACATTGTCGAATCACCTTCACAAACATTTTGATCCATTCCTGCATCAACAGTAGGTAATTCAAATACCACAATATCAATAGCGAATCCACAGTCATCCGGATCATCAGAAGTAGCTGTATAAGTTGTAGTTCCTGCAGATGGAGTAAATGCTTCACCATTTACAACTCCACCATCCCAAGTAACGGTTCCGCCACCTGTTGAGGAAGCAGATAAGGTTACTTCTTCTCCGTCACACACACTGTCGCTTGATACTGTTATAACCAATCCGTTACACAATTCAGTAATAGTTACCATTCCGTCTCCGGTATTTCCAATGGAGTTATCCTGGTCAGTTCCTACATTGTAGGAACCTCCTCCTCCACCCCAGATATACCCTGATCCCCCAGAGATATAAGCAGCACCTTGACCACCACTGTATCCTCCACCGCCACCGGCTCTGAAGGCATTATCCATGGCAGATCCGCCACCACCACCAAAACCACCAGTTCCGGTTGGTGCAGGGTAACTAGCATTCGCTACTCCACAAACTCCTCCTGCTCCACCATTTACGTAGGCTGCTCCTCCTTCTGAAGGAATTCCAGCGGCATCTCCAGGAGATCCATCTTCACCATCGGTGTAGAATCCACCACCACCTGAACCACCAAGGGTTCCGGTTAAACAGCAATCTGTGAATCCAGCAGCACCACCGTTTCCGCCAGTACCTCCACCAGCACCGCCGGTGGTTGTAGCTCCGTCTTCACCCAATTGAGCGTTTGTGATAGCGGCATCGTAAGGTGCAGTGTAAGAGCTTAAACTTCCAGGCTCACATCCTCCACCTCCACCACCGGAGATAATTAAAGGATCACCTGTTGCCTGATCGACAACAAAAGTTCCACCTCCACCGGCACCACCCTGGTTACTGGTTGAAGCATTTTCTGCTCCTTCGTTTCCTACAAGAATTTCAAGTACTTGTCCCGGAGTTACGGCAAAAGTTCCAACCATAATGGCACCAAGACCACCATCGTCGTAACCTCCCTGTGCACCGCGAGTTTCAATTTCAATTGATGTTACACCTGGAGGAACCGTATAGGTTTCGATTGTTCCGGTGTAAGAGTATGTAGAAACTTGTGACCAGCCTAAGTTAAAGAACAGGGCTGTACACAACAATCCCACACAAGAAAATAAGTATTTCATTGTTGTTTTTAGTTTTAAATTCGGACCGAATTTAAAAAAGAAGTAGGGTTTCTCAATAACAAATAAGCAGAATTTATTTTGCGGTGGGTAAAACCAATTATTCGGTTTAATTTCTTCGATCTAATCCCCACATCATCTTATTGCGAATGGTGTTGAGGAAGTTTTGCTCATCTGTTTGCACGACGTTAATTTTGAAACTAGCCTTTTTAACTTGTAGTTCAATAGCCGAATCAATGGTCACTGATCTTGAATCTAAAGAGCAAAGATAGTCTCTACCTCTTCCTTCAATTTTTAATCGAATGGTTCTATCATCCGGAACAACCACGGGTCTTACATTTAAATTATGTGGGGCAATGGGAGTAATAACAAAGTCAGTTGCTCCCGGAACCATAATGGGTCCTCCACAACTAAGAGAATAAGCTGTTGATCCCGTTGGAGTGGAAACGATTAAACCATCTGCCCAATAACTATTGAGGTACAAATCGCCAATATAGGTATGAATGGTAATCATGGACGAGGTATCCTTTTTATGAACTGTCAGCTCATTCAGGGCATAATTCTCCTCTCCAAACAAATTTTCTTCTGTTTCCAGTTTTATCAATGAACGAGTTTGTAAACGGAATTTACCTTCTTTGATAAACTGTAGGGCATTTTCAATGTCGTCTTTGTAAGTCGACGCCAAAAAACCTAATCGACCAGTGTTGATCCCTAAAATTGGAATTCCGCTATCTCTAACAATGTGAATGGTTTCTAAAAAAGTTCCGTCACCTCCAATGCTCAACAATAAATCCAGTTTATCCTTAATCTCCGAATGGTGATTAAAAAACTGAGGTTCAGAATCAAGACTAATCCTGTCATTTAAATAACGGTGAAAAGGCTCGTAAACGAAAACCGTTGAATCAAAAAGGCTTAACGTATTAAATAACGTTTGAATATTTGGAATAAATGAATCATTAAACTCTCTACCGTAAATACCAATTTTCATACTTACATGTTTAAATAATTCATTAATTCATCATAGCGTCGCTTAAGGTCTTCTTGAAAACGTCCTTTGGCAAAGCTTGCTTTAATCAAATAATCATAACGATTAAATGTTTGAATTATTCGATCCAGATCCGTTGTATTAATTTTAAGGGTAACCTCAATTTCAGTTGATTCTGGTGCTGAGGTAATGTAAGAGCTTAAAACCTTTGCGTTATTTTCCTCAACAATACGTGCAATTTGCGTCAATGAATAATCATGTGTATTCATGACCAAGACAAGGATTCCTCCTGGTTCTTTAATGGAATTAATGGCTGTGATTTGGGACATTAAATACAATAAATCTGTACATCCCATGTAGTGATTATTCTCATCTAAAATAGGCACCACGGTGATTTTAGCATCCGCAATAATCTTCATCACCTCATAAACATGACGGTTGGTGTAGATGAAGGGCTTAGGTAAATTTTGAAAGCACTCTCCAATCTTACATTGCGGATCGGCCATATCGTAAATATCGTTTTCTGATATCAAACCAATGTATTCTCCATCATCTACCACAGGCAAATGATTCACCCTAAACTCATTCATCCAATTTAGTGCCTTTTCTCCTGTTTCCGATGACTTAAGGGGTGGTATGATCTCCGATATTAACTCTTCTGCTCTCATTATTATAATCTTCTATCTGCTTTGTCCAATTAACCGCCATTAAAGACGTTGTTTGATTTAGAACGAAAGTAAGCAATTATTGTGCTAAGCTTGTTAAATTTGTGTTCTTTATTTTTATCCAATTCATTTAACTAAAATGGCGGCCAAAACAAAGTTAAGCGTTAATATAAATAAGATTGCTACCATTCGCAATGCACGTGGCGGACAAATTCCGAATTTGACCAAATTTGCTCAGGATTGTGAGTCATTTGGAGCCGATGGTATCACGGTGCATCCCCGACCAGATGAGCGACACATTACTCGGCAAGATGTTTTTGACTTGAGTGGGGTAGTTACAACAGAGTTTAATATTGAAGGTTATCCAAACGAGCGTTTTCTGGAAATTATTCGGGAAATTAAACCTGCTCAAGCCACTTTAGTTCCAGATCCACCGGACACCTTAACATCTAACGCAGGTTGGAATACCATTGAACATGCCGATTTTTTAAAGGAGGTTTTAGCTGAGATTAAATCATTGGGAGTACGGACCTCATTGTTTATTGAGACCGATGCCAAAATGATTGAAAAAGCTGCTGAAGTGGGAGCTGATCGTATTGAGTTTTATACAGGTCCTTATGCTGATGAGTATGCCCAAAGTAAAGAAGCAGCCATTGCTCCTTATGTTGAGACAGCCAAAGTGGCCCTTGCGTGTAATTTGGGGATTAATGCCGGGCATGATTTGAGTTTAGAGAATTTGGGCTATTTTAATGAATGTATTCCTGAGGTGGATGAGGTTTCTATTGGACATGCTTTAATCTCAGACGCCTTGTATTACGGAATTGAAAATACGGTACAGATGTATCAAAGACTTTTGAAATAATGAAACTGCATTACAGAACCATAGGAGAAGGAAAACCATTGTTTATTTTGCACGGTCTTTTTGGATCATCAGACAATTGGCAAACATTGGGTAAAAAGTTCGCAGAGGACTATCAGGTGTTTTTTGTTGATCAGCGAAATCATGGACGTTCGCCCCATTCGGAAGATTTCAACTACGACTTAATGGTAGAAGACTTTGCCGAATTAGTGGACGATTTGGGATTGGAAAAAATCAATGTTGTTGGTCACTCGATGGGTGGAAAAACAGTCATTGCATTTGCTGCAAAATATCCCGATTTGATTGATAAAATGGTTGTAGCTGATATTAGTCACAAAGCTTACGAGCATCATCATGATCAAATTATTAAAGGTTTAAAAGCTATTAACCTCAATGAACTTTCAAGTCGAGGAGCAGCGGATAAAGTATTGGCACAATACGTCCAGGAAATTGGTGTAAGACAATTCTTACTGAAAAACTTGTATTGGGTTGAAAAAGGTCAATTAGGTTGGCGCATTAACATTCCGGTTTTAAGTAGAGAATTGGATCGAATTATTGAAGAAATTGAGTTTGACACCATTCAAACCGAAACACTTTTTATTCGGGGAGAATTGTCCAATTATATTTTAGAAAGTGATTACGATGAAATAGGTGAAAAATTCCCGAATTCGTCAATTGAAACATTGATGGGGTCAGGGCATTGGGTGCATGCTGAGTCCCCAAGAGAATTTTACAGTTTAGTACGGAATTTTATTGGATAAAACGGACAAATCCCCATTTACCCTCTTCATTTTGAACAGCCAGTAGATTTTCTGAAAAAACGGGATCGTAATGCATTCTCACTTTTTCTAAAATCACTTTTCCCTTTAAGTTTAATACCGACCAAAAATCGTTTTGTTTAACGAGGATGATTTGACCATTGTCACAACTTTTTATTTGATCGTAATCAAAATCTGACAATTTACCATTGAGGTGAGAATAGTAAGCCTTTTTATGATTTCTTTCCAAAACGGAAATATTATTGGCCGACTTGATCATGGATTTTGAAGATGCTTCAACCACCACCTCACCTTTTTCGTTGATCAAACCATAGCTATTCCCCGCACTGAACTGCCAAATATCTCCAGCTTCATACTTTAACCAGAAATAGGCTGGATTTACAAGCCATTTTTTTGTCTGGAAATCATAAATGCCCATCATTTCATTCTTCAATGCAGCTACCAAAGTCCCATGTCCCATTTCAATGTAGCTTTCTCCCTCCATCAAAACTTTTTTTGCTTTATCAATGAGCTTATACTCTTCCTTTTTGTTGGCCAAAATTGCATAACCATCTTTAAAATTTCGAGTTCCGGATGACTTAAGTTCACCCATGTCCAATGACTCACCACTTTCATTGAGGAAGTAGGCATTTTTTTCTCGATCAGCACAAAGGAAATACCCATCGGCCCATTCAATACGAACATAACGAAATGGAATAATTGTATCTCCTTTAAAATTGAGGATAGCTCTTAGATTATCTCTATTTCTTACCTCAATAAAACCATCTCCTTCAAATACAAAAGAGGTGTATTCAAAAGGCACAACCAGATCCATGTCCCTATTTAGGGCACCCCACATGCCATCTTTCTTTACTTTGATATAGTTCTCCGAGAAAGCAACTACTTCATAGGTATCATCCGTGAGGAATTGACCTTCGGTATTGATTAAGCGCCAGGCATTTTTTGTTTTCACAGCTGCTATTCCCTTGGAAAAAGGTTTTACCTCCTGATATTCGCACGCAATGACAACAGAACCTGTAGAAGAAATAAAGCCCCAAAACCCGTTTTTACGGGCTGGGGCTAGTCCTGTATTAAATTCTCCAACTCCCTGGAACTGGTAATCTATTTGCAGTTCAAACTCTTTGTAAAGGAGTGGATCATTTTGGCTAAAAGCGTATGTTGACACGGACAGTAAAACTGTCAATCTTAACGCTTGTATGAGTAACCAATGTTTTTTTATTCTACGATCAATTTACCAGACTCTGTTTCACCATTTGCAGTTTCAACGGTGTAAACATAAACTCCGGCAGCTAAGTTAGCAATATCGATTGATTGCGTATCATTAATTTGTTCTGTTAACAATACACGTCCCAGATTATCGTACAATTTGAACGTTAAAGAAGTGTTTCCAACCGTTACGAACTGAACTTCTGTATTGGCTGGATTAGGATAAAGGATGTATTTATCTTCTGCCTCTTCAACTATTCCACTTCCTGAATCACAGTCAGCTAACAATTCGTCAATTGCACCTTTTGCATTTAAACGACCTCCTGTAACACATTCTCCACTTAAGGATCCAACTGCATCAACTCCGTTAAATAAAGCAGTACGAACTTTGTCAGCTGCTTGCTGAGGATTGATTAAAGAAAGATCAGCCAAGAAAGTACAAGGAGCAGAATACATTAAAGCAACAACACCAGCAGTTAAAGGAGTTGCAAAAGAGGTTCCTGAAGTGTATCCGTAACCACCATTTTCTGTTGTGTAGACATTAGCACCAGGAGCTCCCAAATCAATAGTTGTTGCACCGTAACCTGAGAATGTTCTAACATCACTACTGTTAGTAGCAGTAATTGAAATCATATAATCACTTCCACAAGCCGTTGGTAAATCACCAACAACGTCAACGTTTAATGGACTGTTTGTAGTAGCCCCAAGATTCAAAATTCCGTGATGACCTAAAGTATCGTAAAATGCACACCAAAGTGGAGCTGAAGCCGGATCACCGTAATCAATTCCCCAAGAAGCATTTGTTGCTACCACAAAGGCTCCTTTTTCACCATTTGTTGCATTGTATTCTTTTCGCATTACCAAAGGATAAGTATATGCTTCAATTACATTCGACTCCGAAATTCCCGCCATGTCAATTTGCATAATTTCGACATCCCAGTTAATTCCAGTTACACCTGTACCATTATCTCCGACTGCACCAATCATTCCACTAACACCCGTTCCGTGATCTCCGGCAGCAATGTTATCGTTGTTACTTGAAGTGTTCCATCCGTCATAATCATCCACATAACCATTTCCATCATCATCAATTCCATTTCCAGGAGTTTCCAATGAATTTACCCAGTGATTATCTTCTAAATCAGGATGATCCCAATCTGATCCACCACCTTCTAAAACAGCAACTACAATTCTGTCACCGTTTGGAGTTGCTCCACCTGTAGTGATATCCCAGGCATCGTCAGAATCAATGTCATTGTCTGAACCATCAATATGATGCCACTGTGTTCCAAACTGAGGATCGTTAGGTGTTTCTCTGTTTTGGATATAGTGATTGTTTTGAGCAATTAAGATGTGCTCATTTTGGCTAAACGCCTGAAGCAATTGAATGTGAGAAACCGCTTCGTGGTTAAATGTCAATCGCCAAATGTTAGTTGGTGCCGAGAGTACCTCTGCAATTTCTAATTGGGTTTCAACCCCACCAACAATTTGATAGTCTTTGACGACCTCATCTAAATTTTCGGAATTGTCCATCATTACAAGAACATCTCCTTTGATATAAGCCATTCGGTCCATGGCATCTTGTCCATAAGAACATACGGAAATTAATCCTACAAGAAATAGAATAGATTTTTTCATAGATATTTTTTTGAATTGCCAATAAGTGGTTGCGTTGCACAACCGGTAGTATAGTTTTCGAGTGGTACTAAGGTACAAAGAAAAAGACGAAATAGTCTATTTAATTTATAGAACAGACTTGGAGTGCTAATTGATTTATTTCTAATTTAGAAAGAAAAGCCAATGCGTTATTTTCTTTACTTTCTTCTTTTTCAACCCTTTGTTTCTTTTCAGCAAAATGGAGTTGATGAAAAAATCACAGAAATTGACAGCTATGTGATGAAGTTGAACAACGAACTAGAAGGCTGCGATTCAGCAGACGATCCTTGTGGTTGGTATAAGACAGTTATTCAAATTAATGAAGGGAATCAACCCTGGCGAGCGGTGGGAGTTTATACTGAAAAAATTACCTTCTGGTACGATGACCAACCTGAATTTGCTGAAGAAGAACATGGCGACAAAAATGCGGCCTTACACAAAGTCTCAGTGCACGTTTTGTCTACTTACGAAATGACCTACGATTTTTATTATTCAAAAGGAAAAGTGGTGAAAGCCTTACACTCTTTTTTGAACGTTGATGAGGATAGAAAAGAAGAAAAACTGCTTTATTTTGAAAATGGGAAGATCATAAACCTTAAAACAGAAGCAACTGAAAACCAATCAGATTCAGAAACCATTCATCAGCAAAGCGCTCATTATCAACGTTTATTCCTATTGACCTTTTTAAATCACTGACCATCTTTGTTTTAAACAATTTCTTTCATTTTTTTTCATCTGAAATGCTTTACATAGTCGTTTTTTTGCCGTATTTTGTAGAAGTCGTTCGTTTGTTTAGAAATTAAATAAGGCCATTTGCTACATGGAAAAAATTGCAATCTATCTATTCGACAATATGTTTCAGAGTGAAAAAAAGATCTCAGCCAGAGAAAAAATACTGGTTATTACCGGTGCTGTGATTTTTGTTATTTCTACCTCTATTGCTATTGGTATTCAGCTTTCTTAGAACGACTTATTCTTCGGATTTTCTTTAGTACCCAATGTGGAAAAGTGCATCTCCCTGGTTGATAACGGGATTGTTGTTGTGCCCATAAATAGTGCCATCATAACGACTTTTAACCCGAGAGACAAAGTTATTGTTGGGATCCGTTATCTCCCCTAAAACATCTCCTTTTTTCACCTTTTCACCGGATGATTTCAGACATCTGAATATGCCCGAACGAGAGGCTCTGATCCAACTTCCTTTTTCAAAGGTGACGCCTTTTTTGGAAGCCATTTTTTTCTTACTCATTCCCAAACCGTACAATACTCTTCCAATTCCTTTCATCCCCTCCTCTATCGAAAACTCATCAATCCGTAAAGACTCACCTCCTTCAAAAACAACCATTGGAATCTCTTTAGAATGAGCTATTTTCCGGAGTGATTTAGCGATGAGACCAGTCTTGACAGTATAGGGCATTGAGAATAAGCTCGCCAATTTCAAACTCTCGGGATCATTACGATAAACCCGAGATTGCGGATAGTTATAGATACTGGCTCCTCCCGTATGAAAGTCTAAACCGTAATCAACATGTGGCAAAATTACATCAGTTAGCACTTTTGCAATACGCGAGGCCAGTGAGCCACTTTGCGTTCCGGGAAAACTGCGATTTACATCTTTACCTCCTGGAAATTCTCTTGAAAAGTTGATAAAACCATAAACATTCAGCAGAGGGATGGCAATGACAGCACCTGCTTGTAAATTCTTAAACATCTCCGATTTTACAGAACGACGTACAATCTCTACCCCATTTATTTCGTCACCATGAATTCCACCAATAACCAAAAGTGTAGGCCCTGGGTTTTTAGATCGATACACATGAGCAAAAAGGTCTATTTTGGTTCCGGACGGTAAACTGGCAACAGGAATGTCAAATACTTTACTACTTCCCTTTTTAATTTTTACTCCGTTGATGATCATAAGCGCAATTTTTCGGTAAAATCAATAATTTTTTCGGCGATGTTAATTCCTGTAAAAGTCTCTATCCCTTCCAAACCAGGTGATGAATTCACCTCAATTACCATTGGTCCTCTGGCAGAACGTAAAATATCCACCCCAGCAACTTGAAGCCCTAAACATTTAACCGAATCAACGGCAAGTTTTTTCTCTTCTTCCGTTAAGACAACAGCTACTCCTTTTCCACCCAGGTGAATGTTTGATCGAAAATCATCTCCTTTGGCCATTCGCATATAAGCTCCTACAACTTCATTTCCGACCACTAAAGCACGAATGTCCTTTCCCTTAAATTCACGAATGAACTCCTGCAACATAATTTTCACTTTCTTAGATGTCATAGTACTCAACACCCTTTCCGCTTCATCTTCTGTGTCAATTAAGAATACTCCCTCACCTTGTGTCCCTTCCAACACCTTAATGATAAATGGATACCCCAACTTTTGCTCCACAATTCGTTTTGCATAATGCATATCATAGGAGAAAAAGGTAGTTGGAACTCGAATGTGATTGGCCATTAGAATTTGCAGACTCCTAAACTTATCACGCGAATTTTGTATTCCAATGGATGAATTGAGCACTAAAGCTCCCATCATTTCAAAATGACGAACAACCGAAGTACCATAATAGGTTGCCGAACTTCCAATTCGGGGAATAACCATATCGGGTTTGAGTAAAACCTCGTTATTAAACACCACTTTATATTGACCTGATTCAATCAACAAATCACACTCCATATGGTCAATCACTCGTACATTGTGACGTCTTTTTTCGGCTTGCGAAAACAATTTAGAAGTTGAGTATAAGCGTGGCCCCCTGGAAAGGATATAAATGAGCATAGTTGTCCTTATCTGCAACTAAAAATACGAAATATTTAGGTGTAAAAATCGCTAGCGCGTAATCATATCCGTCTCCAGATAATTACTTTCATTGAGTGCCCGGTCGATGAGCTGAATTCGGTAACGAATGGTGTCTGACTGATCAGAAAAAGGGTTGTAATAATTGTTCATAGCGACATCCATGGTTCCCTTAATCCCTCTGTTTTTTCCTTTGATAATAATTGGCTCTAAGCGGTATTTAAAGACGATTGAATCTCCGGCAATATCTTTTCCTCTTTGCCAACCATTTACATCATCCTTTTCATAATAGTCCACATACAAATTATAGTGGTACTTTGAGGCCGTATCATAAGGTGGAGATACTTCTGAATCATCCAAACCAATATCCCCGTCTCCATCTGTAAAGGAAAAGGTTAAAACAGCACTATCTCCACTCGCCGCAAAAAGGGGTTCAGAAATAATGGGCTCCACGGGATAATTCTCTCCTTTAAAACAAGATGTTAAAAAGAGAAAAGGTAAAATTGCCCCAAAAATATATCCTACTTTTGCATTCATGCCTTTCGTTAGCGAAAGATATTTAATTAATTCAATACCTAAACGTATAAAACGTGCAAAAATTACCTTTTGACCGGAATGCTATCTTCTCTATATCCAGCGAAGAGGAGTTTTTACACTACAGTTTAGCTACTTTTCAGTATCAATATCAATACAATCCAGTTTATAAACAATATTGCGATCTAATTGGTTGTCGCAAAGAGGAAATAAAATCACTGGAAGACATTCCTTTTTTACCCATTCGCTTTTTCAAATCCAAAAAAGTGAGTTGTTGGCAAGACCAACACGATATTGTATTTAGCAGTAGTGGAACAACAGGTATGAGTCAAAGTCAGCATTTTGTCAAGGACCTGACGTTGTACGAATTGTCTTTTTTAAAAGCCTTTGAGCACTTTTACGGTTCACCTTCTGATTACTTGATTTTAGGCTTACTCCCTTCCTACCTGGAACGAGAAGGCTCTTCCCTAATTTATATGGTAGATCGTTTAATAAAAGCCTCGGGACAAAAAGAAGAAGGTTTTTTTCTCAATCAGTACGAAGCCTTAATTGAATTGATTCAAAAAAGTGATAAAAAGGTATTTTTAATTGGTGTTTCTTATGCCCTAATGGAGCTTGCTGAGCAGTACGAGTTGGATTTGAGTCAACACATCGTGATGGAAACGGGAGGAATGAAAGGAAAAAGAGCTGAAAAGACAAAGGAAGAACTCCATTCCGTTTTACAAGAAGGATTGGGATTAAACACTGTTCATTCAGAATATGGAATGACTGAACTATTGTCTCAGGCTTATTCCAAAGAGCATGGAATTTTTGAAACTCCTCCCTGGATGAAAATCTTAATTCGCGAATACAGTGACCCTTTTAATTACACTCCATCCAAATCTGGAGGAATAAATGTGATTGATTTAGCCAACCTACACAGTTGTAGTTTTATTGCTACTGACGATCTTGGGAAAAAAAATGCATTAAAATACAATCAGTTCAAAATCCTCGGAAGGCTTGATAATTCTGACATTAGAGGGTGTAACTTATTGATCGAATAAAAAATTTACAGTTTTTTAACATTGGGAAACTTGCAGATTAAAAGATTAGGTATACCTTTGAACTGTTTTTTCATGGAAACATAGTTTTTTGAGGTGGAAATACCAGCTAGTATCAAGTACTAGCTGGTATTTTTAGTTTGTACCAAACCCAACACATTCTGAATGCAATTATTTAATCGAGAATTAAGCTGGTTATCTTTTAATGAAAGAGTTTTACAAGAATCATTAGACCCGAGTAACCCATTGGTAGAACGAATTCGTTTTTTAGGTATCTATTCTAACAATCTGGATGAGTTTTTCCGGGTGAGAGTTGCATCAGTAAGTCGACTAATTGATGTTGGAAAAAAGAAAATGGAAGGCTATTCTGCCGGTCCAAAAGCCTTGCATAAGGAAATTAAGAATGTAGTTTTGGATCAACAGCGAAAGTTTGAATTTGCGTACGAAAAACTACTAAGAGAATTTCAGGACCATAATATTGTTCACGTTTCTTCTGAACAGGAATTAGAAGAGAATGAAATGCATCAGGTTCATAGTTTTTTCCGCGAAAAAATTCGACCGCATATTGTTCCCATCATGTTATCCAACAAACGTCCAATGCCAGAACTGCGGGACAAGGGAATTTACCTGGCCATTAAAATGACCGATTTTGAGCATGACAAAATCAAATATGCCCTGGTTGAGGTTCCGCCAAAGATCTTTCGCTTTTTCCTCATTCCTACCAGTGAACCAGAAGGAACAAAGGTGATGTTACTCGACGATATCATTCGATTAAACCTACCCGAAATTTTTTCGATCTTTTCTTTTGAAAAAATTGAAGCCTACACCTTTAAAATTACCCGAGATGCCGAATTGGATGTGGATGATGATATCTCCAAGAGTTATCTCGAAAAAATGCAGGATAGTATTCAACTTCGAAAAAAAGGAGAACCCATTCGTTTTGTTTATGACTCAGGTATGCCGCATGACCTCTTGCTCTTTTTAATGGAGAAAATGGATTTGCAGGCGGGAGAAAACATCATTCCTGGAGGGAGATACCATAACTTTAAAGACTTTATGGGGTTCCCGGACTTTGGTCGAAAGGATTTTATTTACAAACCACTAACTCCATCCAGACACCCTGCCTTTAAGGATTCTAAAGTGCCAATGATTGAGCAAATCCTCAAAAAGGACATTTTGGTGACTTATCCTTATCAAAGCTTTCAACATATTATTGATGTTGTTCGGGAAGCAGCAATTGACCCTAAGGTCATTTCCATTAAGATGAACCTCTACCGGGTTGCATCCAATTCCCAAATCATCAATGCCTTAATATCTGCAGCCCGAAATGGAAAAAAGGTGACAGTTATCATTGAGCTTTTAGCCCGTTTTGATGAAGCTAACAACATTAAATGGTCCGAATATTTAGAGGATCATGGCGTAAATGTTCTATTTGGAGTACAAAATGTAAAAGTTCACTCTAAGCTCTTTCTCATTAAGCGAAAAGCCGGTAAAAAGACACAATTAATTGCTCATGTTGGAACCGGAAACTTTCACGAAAAAACAGCGAGGATTTACACTGACTGTTCTTTACTTACAGCTAATCTGTCCATTGCCAATGAAGTTGAGAAAGTATTTAAAATACTAAAAAACAATATTGATCGATCAGTTTTTCGTGAGTTGCACGTTTCTCCATTTAATTTGAGAAGAAAACTCAATGCGCTCATCGATAATGAGATTAAAAATGCACAAAACGGAGAAGATGCTTATATCTACCTAAAATTGAACAACTTGGTAGACTCCAAAATCATCAAAAAGCTTTATGAAGCATCTGCGGCCGGAGTAAAAGTTCATGCCATTATCAGAGGAATTTGCGCTTTAATTCCGGGTGAAAAAGGACTAAGTGAAAACATTGAGGTACGCAGCATTGTAGGACGATTTTTGGAACATACCCGAATCATGATTTTCGCCAATGGTGGAGACGAGCAATACTACATTTCTTCCGCTGATTGGATGACTCGAAACCTGGACAAGAGAATAGAAGTAAGTGCTCCTATTTTTGATCCGGAAATCCAGAAAGATTTGAGATTCATGATAGATGCCTGTCTCAAGGACAACACCAAAGCGCGGGCCATTGACAAATTGCAGAAAAACCGAATGGTGAAAAGCGAATCAAAAAATGAAGCTTACAATTCTCAAATGGAAATATATGACTATTTTAGGCAAAAATAGTTTGATTGAAGTTTGGCGCTATTGACATAGGAACAAATGCCGCACGGCTGTTGATTGGGGAGGTTATTAAAAATTCAGACGAGCTTCCTTTTGTAAAGAAAATGACCTACACTCGAATCCCACTTAGATTGGGATTAGATGTGTTTGAAAACGGCCGAATTAGCGATCATAAAATCATTGAATTTCGTAAAACCATTGAGGCTTTTAAACTTCTCTCAGAAGTTTCGAGCGTAGTAGATTTGAGAGCCTGTGCAACCTCAGCTATGCGTGAAGCTGAAAACGGAGCTGAGGTTCAGCAATACATAAAAAAGAAAACCGGAGTTAACATTGAAATTATTGACGGTGAAGAAGAAGCCGCTATTATTTTATCCAATTTTCTTTTGGGACAATCGCAGTCTAAAAAATTCAGAACGGTTATTGATGTTGGAGGGGGAAGTACCGAGATTTCTATTTTTAAAGGAACTAAGAAATTAAACTCCAAATCATTTACCATAGGAACCATTCGTTTATTGACCAAGAAGGTAAAATCATCTGTTTGGAAAAAAATGGACGACTGGTTAAAGGAGAATATCGATCCCGACGAGGAATTTGAGGTTTATGCCACTGGGGGAAACATCAATAAAATTCACAAACTACTTGGAAAAAAATCGGCTGATAAAATCAAAGTAGAAGAATTCAACGAACTCTCTCAGAAGCTACAAGCCCTCACCACCAAAGAACGTATTAGTAAATATAAGCTCAAGTCGGACCGGGCTGATGTTATTGTTCCGGCCTGCCAGATTTACGGTACTATATTCGACACCATCAAGTGTAAGGAAATCATCGTTCCTAAAATTGGCCTCTCCGATGGAATTATACATGGTTTGCATTTAAAACATAAGACCGATTAAATTAAATTTTTGCAGCCATGGATTTTGTTTTGACATTGGCCGTGATTCAAGGAGTAATTTTACTCTTCATTCTCTATCTTAAAAAATTCTCTGATAAAAGAACCGTCAATCTTTTAGGAATCCTTCTTTTATTAACTGTCATTATCATGTTTGGGCGGATTACTTATCAACCCGAATTCTTGTTAAAATACTGGGCGTTTGTCTCCCTCCCGGATGTTTTACTTTTTTTGTTTGGCCCCATTATTTATCAGCTTACCCTAAGCCTCTTAAAACTTCCGAAATTATCTGTTAAAAGCAAGTGGCTACATTATTTACCCGCCTTAATTCACATTTTTATTCTCAATACCATTTTGGGCTTAATTCTGATCGACAAAATGCCCTATATGGACATGAATCATCTTGTTCTCCTTTATAAGTTGATGGAGGGGGCTGGGATTTTAAGTTGCTCTTTTTACCTCATTAAAAGCTTTTTGATTTTTCAAAAACATGGAAACATCTATCTGCAGCTTTATTCGTCAGTAGAACCCCCAGTTTTTTTACGCCACTTTTTCTTGGTTGGATCCACTTTGATTTTTATTTGGGCCGGAAGTTTTATTGCGAAGCTTTTTGGCCTTTATGAATTCATGGATTACAGGATCTATCAACTATTTTGGATCGCTCTAGCCTTTTTCATTTACTTTTTGACTTATCAGTTTTTACTTCATCCAGGTTTGTTTGAATTGCTCCCTATCCAATTGGATAAAAACACTACCGAAAATTCTGAGGGGGAAGAAGAAAGAGTTAATGAACTATTGGAATTTATGAAAACCACTAAGCCCTATTTAGATCCGGAAATAAATTTGGAAACTTTAGCGCGCCAAAGTGGATTTAAACGAAACGATCTTTCAGCTCTTATTAATAATTCATTAGGAAAAAACTTTTTTGATTTAATCAACTCTTATCGCATTCAGGAATTCATTGAATTATATCAAAAACACGATAAGCCTAAACCTACGTTCATTGAATTGGCTTATCAGGTTGGATTCAATTCCAAATCTGTTTTTAACCGAGCCTTTAAAAAAGAAACCACCACAACTCCCAGTCAATATTTTAAACAATAAGTCTCCTTTTTTGAGAAAATGAGTGTCACTTTATAAAGTAGCACCCTTCCTAACCCTTGGTAAACTAGATTAGTCGACAAATTAAACTCTTTATTTTTTGACTATGCGAAAAACATTCTTTGCTCTGGCATTACTAGTTATTGGTGCACCCATTTATGCTCAAATCGTAGTTTCAACCTTTGAGGATATTGATACTCTATTCATCGACGACGCCATTATTTTTGATGAAGAAGGAAATCTTTACGGTTCCCATTTTGAAGGGAGCAGGGTTTACAAAATCAGTCCTGATGGAACAGCTTCTGTTTTTGCAGACGACCTTGTATCTCCTAACGGAATGACCTTTGACTCCTTTGGAAATCTTCACCTCGCCGATTTTTCTGGAAACAAAGTTTATCGCATTGATCCATCTGGTGTAAAAACAGAGCTAATCCCTTCCATTCACCGTCCATCCGGAGCACTAAAACGCCCCGATAGTGATACTGTACTTATTAGCCGATATTTTGCAGATATTATTCTCAAAGTAGCACCTGATGGTAACATTGATACACTTGCGGAAGGTGATTTACTCAATGGTCCTGTTGGAATGATTTACGATGAAGAAGATGAACTTTATGTGGGTAACTTTGATGATCGACGAATTATTCACCTCTTGGAAGATGGTTCACAAAGCGAATTGGCTCAAATTCCGGGACCCGGTGTTTTGGGATTCATTGCCTACGACGATGGCATTTTTTACGGAACAGCTTACAACGGAGCTAAAGTATATCAAGTCAGGAAAAGTGATTCATTGGTTAGCATTTTAGCTGGAACAACTGTTGGTGAAACCGATGGAGATACATCAGTTGCTCAATTCAATCGTCCCAATGGTATTTGCATGAGTCCAACAAAAGACTCCATTTTTGTTTCGGATTATAGTACCGGTAATGTTAGAATCATTAGTGGTTTTAAATCGGTTGGGCTATTCAATATTAAACTCAAGGAGTTTTCTGTTTTCCCCAATCCTGCAAAAAATCAAATAAATATTCATCTCAACCTCAGCGATGCTCGCAAAGTTCAGCTGCAATTATTGAATTCATTTGGGCAATCTGTCCATTCGGAAGTCATTGGTGATGTGAATGGAGAAGTCTCGCAAATCCTGGCTATTCCAAATGTGGCTCAGGGAATTTATACCCTCCACCTTTCTTTTGAGGAAGAAAATTATTTTAAACAAATTTTCATAAGTCCTTGATTACATTGAAAAAACGGAATTCAAAAAACAAATCTCAAATTTTAATGATTTAATTTTTCCTGAAACTATTCTGAGTAATCGAAATTTATTATATTTGTCGCCCCGTTAAGGGAACGTTCTTTAATAAATTGCGAGAGTAGCTTTCTGATTAAGTCAGAACAGGCAGCTTCGCTATTGAGCTTTAGTAACAGAACAAAAGCGAGAGTAGCTCAGCTGGTAGAGCACGACCTTGCCAAGGTCGGGGTCGCGGGTTCGAATCCCGTCTCCCGCTCCACGTAGATAAAAATATTGTTGCTTCGGCAACATTGGATGCTCGAGTGTGGTTCCGATAGCTATCGGAGCGGTAGACACGAAAAGCAACCAGGATGCTCGAGTGGTGGAATTGGTAGACACGCAAGACTTAAAATCTTGTGGCCACTATGGCCGTGCGGGTTCAAGTCCCGCCTCGAGTACAAAAAAGCCTTCAGAAATTCTGAAGGCTTTTTTATTTTATTAAGATACCTCATAAGAGCTTCCATTTCTTATGAGATAGAAAAGCTCCTAACTTAGAACTAGGAGCTTTTCGTTTTATTTCAGAATAAGGTGACGGGATTAAATTTTCTAAGAGTCTTGTCATACATAGGATAGAGCAGTTCGACAAATTTTTGGTTTTCTTCTTAGTACCTTTGTAGAAAATGAATCAAAATTTGCACATA
>JAKSBJ010000177.1 GCA_022361195.1 Flavobacteriales bacterium | reverse complement strand
TTTGCCCGTTCCCGTTTCGCCAATCATAATAATGTTAGACTTTTCAATCACCACGTCCTCATCGTTTGTCTTCTGAATGAGTCTTTTGTAGTGATTATAAACTGAGACAGAGATTACCTTTTTCGCTTCATCCTGACCTACCACATACTGATCGAGAAACTTCTTCATGTCGATCGGTTTGATAAGGTTGAACTTAGGCGACTCTTCCGGACTTTTAGTCTTCAGTTCCTCTGAGAGAATCTGATTCGCTTGTGTAATACAGTGATTACAGATATGCGCATGTATTCCTGATATCATCAGGTCTACATCTTTCTTATTTCTCCCGCAAAAGGAACAGGTTACCTCTGCCATGTCAATTATTTTCTAATGAGTACTTCGTCAATAAGACCGTATTCCTTCGCCTCTGCCGCTCTCATCCAATAATCACGATCTGAATCTTTTTCAATTTTCTCGTATGTCTGACCTGAGTGCTCAGAAAGAATATTGTACAAGTCCTTCTTTACCTCAAGTGTCTGCTTCAGTGATATTTCCATGTCCGAAGCCTGACCCTGCATGCCACTCATCGGCTGGTGAATCATGATTCGGGAATGTCTGAGGGCAGAACGTTTGCCGGCAGCACCGCCAGCCAGCAAAACAGCTCCCATAGAAGCCGCTAGGCCGGTACAAATAGTACCTACATCGGGTTTTACAAAATGCATGGTATCGTACATGCCGAGTCCCGCATAAACAGATCCTCCGGGGCTATTGATATACATAGTGATATCCCTTGTGGCATCCACAGACTCCAGAAACAACAGCTGAGCCGTGATAATGTTTGCAATGTTATCATCTACCTGCATGCCCAGGAAAATGATTCTGTCCATGATCAGTCTTGAGAAAACATCAATCTCCGCAAAGCGCGTTGGTCGTTCCTCAATCACAGATCTGGTCATATTTTCTATGTGCTTGGCATAAGCATCTATAGAGGTTCCACATTGTACCTATACGTTAAGAAGAAGGGGCTTATTTTTGTCAATATAGCAGTCTGGTTATTGATGGCTAGTTGTACTATTCCAAGTAGTTGTTCCCA
>JAKSBJ010000394.1 GCA_022361195.1 Flavobacteriales bacterium | reverse complement strand
TCTTCTTTGGATGGCGTATCGTATCCATGGCTGCGGACCAGTTCGTCCCGCTTGGCCAGCTTCAGGTCATGCTCCACCATTTCCTTTACCAGCTCTTCAAAACTGATCTTAGGAGACCAGCCCAGTTTTTCCCTGGCTTTGGAGGTGTCACCGAGAAGCGATTCCACTTCGGTGGGTCGAAAATACCTGGGATGAACGAAAATTTTGGGAACACCGTTGATCTTGCCTACTTCCTTGACGCCTTCGCCCTCCCATTGGATGTCCATGTCCAGGTGCTTACCGGCGGCATTGAAAAAATCGCGGACGGAATATTGCTGGCCGGTGGCAATCACGAAATCATCCGGCGCCTCCTGCTGAAGCATCAACCACTGCATCTCCACATAATCCCTCGCATGTCCCCAGTCCCTTTTTGCATCCAGGTTCCCGATGTAGACGCTCTCCTGGCGGCCGATCTTGATGTTTGCCAGGGCACGGGTGATTTTCCTGGTGACAAAGGTTTCGCCGCGCAAGGGAGACTCATGGTTGAACAGAATCCCATTGCAGGCATAGATACCGTAGGCTTCGCGATAGTTCACCGTGATCCAGTAGGCATAGAGCTTGGCCACGGCATAAGGACTTCGAGGATAAAACGGGGTGGTTTCCTTTTGAGGCGTTTCCTGGACGAGACCGTAGAGTTCCGAAGTGGAGGCCTGGTAGAATTTGGTTTTCTTTTCGAATCCGGAGATGCGAATGGCTTCCAGAATACGCAAGGTCCCCAGCGCGTCGGAGTTGGCGGTGTATTCCGGTTCTTCGAAGGAAACGGCCACATGGCTCTGCGCCGCCAGATTATAAATTTCATCCGGCTTCACCTGCTGGATGATCCGGATCAGACAACAGGTGTCGGTCAGATCTCCATGGTGCAGAAACATCCTCGCGTCGGGATCGTGCGGATCTTGATAGAGATGATCGATCCGATCGGTGTTGAACAGGCTGGTGCGTCGTTTGACACCGTGGACGATGTATCCTTTTTCCAACAGCAATTCGGCGAGATACGCGCCGTCC
>JAKSBJ010000376.1 GCA_022361195.1 Flavobacteriales bacterium | reverse complement strand
TTACAACACTTTTGTGCTTTGGTTAAAACAGATGGAACCATTTCCTATTTGCAGGAAATCCCGAATAAAAAAGCCTTAGAATCGTTTACTGACTGATTTGATATTTTCCTGTACCTATTCCCTTAAGAAACTCCGACCAGGCAGCTGGATTTAAGAGGTTATTTTGCCCGGATTGACCACGGGTATACATTTCCTGGTTAAACTGCGTACGGTACGCACTATAAGATGAAGCTCCATCTGAAACCATCAAGGTTCCAACAAAAGCCATTTCCTGAGGAGTTAATCGTTGACGAGCACGAACGAGATCATCATCATCCACGTCCATCTCTACGAAGTAAGTGGCAAACTGCTCTTTAGAAGGCCACGGATAAACATCTACCGGATCGGCTTGAATGGTATCATATTCCATGATTTGAACCAATGAAAAGCTCTCAACACTAATTGTGTCCGGAACAATGTATTGTTTCTTTTTATATCCTAACGAAGAAAAGAGCAAAGTATCCCCTGGATGAACTACCAGGGCGAAATAACCATAATAGTCAGCAATTACACCTCTATTGGTAGTCAAATCTGCTACCGTGGTAAAAGGAACCCTGTATAAACTATCCGTAATCACAATTCCGGACATTTGAACATATCTGGCCGAATCAGTTTTCACTGATTTAGATTGACCAAATGTCAAACCTCCAAACAAGAGTGCTATGAACAGTAATTGAATCTTCATTAAAACAAATATCCCTATTATCGCTGTACTGACAAAACTATTTAACAAAATTTAAAGTCAATCTATTAACAATACAGGGGAAAGCTTTCGGGAGCCGTTTCCTTTTATTAACTTTGCGGGAATTTATAAACGATATAGATTCACTTTTATGGCCATCAATGATCTAAATAATGTTAAAGAAGGTTTAACATATGATGATGTCTTATTGGTTCCGCGCTACTCTGAAGTTCTTCCAAAAGATGTACACTTAAAGACTCAATTCAGTCGAAATATTACACTGAATACACCGATTGTTTCTGCTGCTATGGATACAGTTACTGAATCTGCCTTAGCGGTTGCTATTGCTCAGCAAGGAGGGATTGGAGTTATCCATAAAAACATGACAATTGCAGAGCAGGCTGCAGAAGTTAGAAAAGTGAAACGATCAGAAAGTGGAATGATCCTTGATCCAGTTACCATGATGGAAGACGGAACTGTAGAGGAAGCCATGAACTTGATGAAAGAACACAAAATTGGAGGAATTCCGGTAGTTGACAAACAAAATCAACTAAAAGGAATTGTGACCAATCGTGATCTTCGTTTTGTCAAAAAAATCAATCAACCTATTTCAGGAGTAATGACTTCTGAAAATATCGTGACCGCTTCGGAAGGTACCAAGTTAACAGATGCTGAACGAACGTTGCAACAATATAAAATTGAAAAACTACCTGTTGTTGATAAGAACAATAAATTGGTAGGACTGATCACCTTTAGGGATATTATTAAAGTAAAAGAACATCCTATTTCCAACAAAGATCAATTTGGCCGATTGAGAGTGGCTGCTGCTGTAGGGGTGACGAATGACACTTTAGAACGTGTTACTGCTTTAGTTGAAGCTGGTGTAGATGCTGTTGTAATTGATACCGCTCATGGACACACTGCAGGGGTAGTTGAAAAATTGAAAGAGGTTAAAAAGACACATCCTGAATTGGATGTTGTGGTTGGAAATATTGCCACTGCAGAGGCAGCTAAATTCTTAGCAGATGCCGGTGCAGATGCCATAAAAGTAGGAATTGGTCCTGGATCTATTTGTACAACCCGAATCATTGCAGGAGTTGGTGTTCCTCAGTTATCTGCCGTTAATCAGGTGGCTATGGAACTGGAAGGAAGTGGAATTCCGGTAATTGCAGATGGAGGAATCCGTTATACTGGTGACTTTGTAAAAGCCATTGCCGCAGGAGCAGATACCATAATGGTTGGTTCTATGTTTGCAGGAGTTAAGGAATCCCCGGGAGAAACAATTATTTACCAAGGAAGAAAGTTTAAGACTTATCGAGGAATGGGATCTGTTGAGGCGATGCAAAAAGGATCAAAAGATCGATATTTTCAGGATTCAGAGAACGATTCTAAAAAACTTGTTCCTGAAGGAATTTCAGGAAGAGTTCCATATAAAGGAAATCTGGAAGAGGTTATCCATCAAATAATTGGAGGTATTAGAGCTGGTATGGGATATTGTGGTGCCAAGGACATTGACGCTTTAAAGGGAGCGCCTTTTGTACGCATTTCAAATGCTGGAGTTTTAGAGAGTCATCCGCATGATATTACAATCACCCGCGAAGCTCCAAACTACAGTAAAAAATAAATCTGAAATCCATTAGCTTTCCAAAAACTGCTGCTTAAATGGCCGTTTGAAAGCAAAAAAAATATGTAATTTAACCGCACTTTTGAAAAATTAAATGAAGATGAAAAACTTACTATTTGCTGTTGCTCTTTTGAGCTATACATTTAGTTTCGGACAGGAAGACCCTGTTATCCTAACAATTAATGAGGAAGAGGTACATCAGTCCGAATTCATGTATATCTACACCAAGAACAATCCTAATCCATCTTTTGCTAACGACTCTCTGGATGACTATATGAAGTTATTCATCAACTATAAACTAAAGGTGATGGAGGCCAGAAGGATGCAATATGATACAATTCCAAGATTAGTAACAGAGCTGGCTCAATACAGAGATCAACTTTCATTACCTTATATGGTAGATCAGGAAATGAACGAAACCCTGATTAAGGAAGCATATGATAGAACAGTAAATGAAGTAAAGGCAAGTCACATTTTAGTAAATATTCCAAAAAATGCTACTCCTGAAGATACTTTAAATGCCTACAACCGTATTTTAAAACTAAGAGATCGTGTTGTTGGAGGTGAAGATTTCGCTTCAGTTGCTAAAAGCAAAGGTGGATCTGATGACCCTTCTGCTAAAAAGAACGGCGGAAACCTTGGATATTTCACAGCATTCCAGATGGTTTACCCTTTTGAGGAAGCTGCTTTTACCACAGCGGTTGGAGAAATTTCTATGCCGATTAAAACCCGATTTGGTTATCACATTGTTTGGGTAGAAGATAAACGCCCTGCTCTTGGAAAAGTTCAAGCTGCTCATATCATGATTATGGATCGTACTGCAAATCCTAATGATGAAGTGAAGAATGAAGCCAAAGAAAAAATTGATGAAATCTATGCTGAATTGCAAGGCGGTGCTCCTTTTGAAGAGTTAGCTAAAAAATATTCAGAAGATAATTCTTCTAAAAACAAAGGTGGAATGTTACCTCTTTTTGGAGCAGGAACAAAACAACGTATGGTTCCTGAGTTTGAAGAAGCCGTATATCACTTAAAAAATGACGGAGAATATTCAAAGCCTTTCAAAACCACTTACGGATGGCACATCGTAAAACGAGTTACGCTTAGTCCAATTGCCAGCTATGATGACATGCACAGAGAGCTGAAGTTGAAAGTAGAACGCGATATTAGAGCAAAGTCTACTCAGGCTTCATTCATCAACAGCTTAAAGAAAGATTACAAATTCCATGAGCATACTGAGTACCTCAGTTGGGTAACAGCTCAAATGACGGATGAAGTTTATTCAGGAAGATGGGCCGGATTAAAAGGAGCTGATACTCTTAAGCAAGAAATCATGAGCTTTGCCGGAAAAGAATACACTTTAGGTGACTTTAATGAGTACATCATGCGTGTTCAAGGAAAAGAGCGTAGAAAATCAACATTGGTAGATTATACGAATGCTCTTTACGGACAATGGGTGAATAATGAAATTAAAGCTTATGAGGATACACAATTAGAATCTAAATACCCTGCCTTTAAATCATTGATTCAGGAATATAGAGATGGTATTTTGGTTTTTGAAATCATGCAAAATGAAATTTGGAACAAAGCTTCTAAAGACAGTAGCGGAATTCAAAAATACTATGAAGATCATCGTGGAGATTTCACCTACCCTACTCGCTATGACGGAGTACTTTACAAGTGTAAAGACAAAGAAACGGCTGGAAAAGTCTTAGATTTAGTTAAAGCTGATACTTTGAAATATGGTGAAATTCAAAATATCGTTAATGAAGATTCTAAATTAAACTGTTTAGCTAAAAAACATGTTTTCAATTCTGAAACTACTGAATCTTTCAAAATCTACAAAAAAGGGAAATTGAAAGGAACCCGAAAATTCAAGGCTGGAATAAACAAAACTTACGAGTACAACGATGAGTACTATATCATGGTTGTTAAGGAAGTTTTAGAACCAAGAAATCGAGAATTTCATGAAGCGAAAGGATTGGTAACTGCTGCATATCAAAACCAAATGGAGCAAGAATGGTTAGCCTCTTTGAGAAATACTTATAAAATTGACATTAAAACGGATGTTCTTTACTCTTTAAAAGATAAGAACTAAACCTAATTATTGTTAAAAATAGGTCGGTCCTTGCGCGGGTCGACCTATTTTTGTTTTAACTTCGCCCATTGTACGGAAAAAGGTGATGCTCCGATTCATATACTGTTTAATATTCCTTGGCTTAATCGTGAGTTGCTCTTCGTCAGAAGACAAAGGGGAATTGTTGGCTAAAGTCTATGACAAAGAGCTGTATCAGGCTGATTTGGATTATTTGTTCAGAAATCACAATTACAACACAAAAGATAGTATTGAGTTAGTTGAGCAGTATCGTGATCAGTGGGTAGAAGAACAAATTTTGGTTCATGAAGCCGAAAACTCAGCTGATATTGACATGGACGCCATTGATAAAAAGGCTGAACATTATAAAAACAACCTTTTGATTCACCAATTGGAAAGTAGTTTACTGGAAGAACGGTTAGATACCAACGTACAAAAAGAGGAAATAAGAGCCTACTATAAAGAAAATCAGCAGGATTTTAAACTAAATGATTATTTGGTAAAAGTGCTCTACATGAAAATACCATTTGATGCTCCTGATATTGAAAAAGTGGCAAAATGGTACATGCTAAAAAAAGAAACGGATATAGAGGAAATAGATATTTACTCTAAAATTTATGCGTCAAACTACTATTATGATGACGAAAACTGGATTTATTTTGATGATTTACTTAAAGAAATTCCTTTGCAGGACATCAAGAAAGATCGATTTATAATGAATCGATCCAAAATTCGTTTTGAAGAGAGTGGCTATTACTATTTTCTCAACATTATAGATTATAAGTTAAAAAACACTTTATCTCCGCTTGATTTTGAAGAGAAGAATATTAAGGAGAGAATATTAAATATGCGGGTAAAAAGCCTGCGTGAGGAGATTAAAAATGAACTATTACAAAAAGCACATGAAGAAGGTAATGTCGAAGTTTTCTAAAGTATTATTGGTAGGACTTTTCACCCTACTCTCCGGGGCAGCAATAGCCCAGGATGATACGCAACCAATTGATAAGATAGTTGCTCAGATTGGTGATGAAATTATCTTGCTATCTGACCTTCAAAATGCTCGTTTGCAACAAATCCAAAGCGGCTTGGATCAATATGATATTTCAGATTGTGAGATTTTGGAAGAGCAGATGTATGAAAAATTGCTGATTAATCAGGCTATTATTGATAGTATTGAGGTATCAGATGATATGGTAAACCAGGAAATGGAAGCTCGATTGAGAGAAATTGCCAAACAAATTGGAAGCATGGACAAGCTGGAAGAGTTTTATGGCAAATCTGTAGCTCAAATTAAAGCGGAATTTTTTGAGTTAATCAAAAAACGAATGATGGCTGAAGGAATGAGAGATCAAATAACCTCGGGAGTTACCATCACTCCCAAAGAGGTAAAAAGCTTTTACAATGATCTACACAAGGACAGTATTCCGTACATCAACTCCAAAATTACTGTCGCACAGATAGTCTTGTATCCCGAGGTGACATTAGCCGATAAAGAAAAGGCCAGGAAAAAACTGGAAGGAATACGAAAATCTATTGTAGAAGATGGGAAGAGATTCGATTCTCAAGCTTCTATCTACTCTGACGACCCTGGAAGTAAGCTTCAAAATGGGGACTTAGGATGGCAAACAAAAGGAACTATGGTTCCAGAGTTTGAAGCAGCTCTTTTTGATTTAGAGAAGAATGGTATTTCACCTGTCTTTGAAACACAATATGGTTTTCATATTGTACAGTTGTTAGATCGTAAAGGAAATAACTACCACTCCCGTCATATTTTAATTCAGCCAAAAGTAAATGACATTGCTTTAATGAAGGCTGTAACGACAATGGACAGCTTATACCGTCAAATTCGTAAAGGAACCATTTCTTTTGAAGATGCAGCCTTAAATTACTCAGATGATGAGAATTCAAAGATGAACGGCGGTAAAATTGTCAATCCATACACTGGTGATTACTTCTGGGATTTACAAAACATTAATGAAATTGATCCTGCTATGTCACGAATTGTGGACAGGATGAAACCAGGAGGCTTTTCTGACCCATCTCTTTACGACAACCTATTTGAACAAAAGCAAGGGATTAGAATTGTGAAGTTGCTGGAGAAAACAAAACCACATCTTGCCAACCTCAATGATGATAGACAATTAATTGAATTAGCTGCTTTAAACCAGAAGAAACAAAAGGTAATTGATGATTGGATTCAGAATAAAATCAATGGAGCCTTTATCAAAATTGCTCCGGAGTACCGTAAGGCTTGCAAATTCAATTATCAGTGGATTAAGGTTGACTCCTGAGAATTAACCTCTCAAATCGGTAGAAGATTTTAACAAAGCTTTTGTTTGTCTTTTCCTTCGTTTTAGAACTGTTATCGCTAAGAATATTAGTGTAGATACCGATACCATTGAGCCAGTTATACTCACATCGAAATAAACGGCGGTAAAATAACCTATGATTACTGCCAAAATTCCAAAACCACAAGCGTAAAGTAACATTGGCTTTAACTTATCTGTCATCAGTTGTGCCGTAGCTGCAGGAATGATTAAAAATCCAACCACCAAAACAGCCCCAACAACCTCAAAAGAAACGACCGTGGTTAAGGATACTAATCCCATAAGGAAATAATGCCATCGTCCTGTAGCAATTCCCAACGAACGGGCATAATCTTCATTGAATGATAATAATTTGAAGCCTTTAAATCCAATCCACAAGCAAAACCCAATAATTGCAAAGCCTAAAAATTCAATGTAAAAGGCTCGAGGACCAACATACAAATTGCCGTCAACAATGACCTTATCCATATTGACCAATGCAATATCTCCATAAAGGACACAATCTAAGTCAATATCCACATTTCCTTGCATCCAGCCCGATATCATGATCATTCCAACGGCAAACAATAAAGTATAGGTAATTCCAATTGAAGCATCTCCTTGAATTTTGGCCTTTTTCGATAAAAAGTCAATGATGAGCGAAGTCAACACTCCGGTTAAAGTTGCCCCTAAAAGCAGGAAGATGGAAGCCTTATCTTCACTAAAATAGTAAGCCACCACTATTCCTGGCAGAACCGCATGCGAAATAGCATCTCCAATCATGGACATTTTTCGCAAAACCAGAAACGATCCTAGCAAAGCAGAATTAATGGCCACCAAGGAGGCAGTTAATATGATCCAAAAATCATTCATTAATAATCTTCTTTTGGAATTCCTTCAATTCCCAATTCAATTTCTAATTCCCGTTCAATTTCCGGAGACAAAATATGCTCTATCACTTCTGCTCCAGCATGAACGTGGTCCGTATCAATTGTAGTTCGTTTCAACAAATACTGCTCCCACAAACGATGTAAACGCACTATTCTCCTACTCTCTTTCTTTCCTTCAGCAGTTAAAGAAAACATTTTGTTGTCTTCTCGAATAAATCCCTTTCGCTTTAGGTTTCTAAGTCCTTTTAAGAGTTCAGTTGTATCAAACAATCGTATTTTCAAAATCTCCGATGACATCAATGAATAATCCAATTCCCCTTCGGCCTCTAATTGCTCATGATGCTGATAAATAGCCTTTAAAATGTTTTCATGTAAAATTTTCGCCTTATTCTTCCGAGCTTTTAAATAACTCGCCAATATCCCTTTACGTGTTGAAAAGGAAAAGGACATGAGGGTAATAAGTGACAGGAACAAAACCACCCAAGGTCCCGTTGGCATTCCGGATTTGATATAAGACACATAAGCTCCTCCAATTCCTGAAATTACAGAGATACTGACAGCCAATACCAGCATCCATCGTAAATTGTGTGTCCAAAAACGAGCAGCCGCAGCAGGTGTAATAACCAAAGCAGCTGTTAAAATAACACCCAAGGCCTGAATTCCTGTTGCTATGGCCAAAACAGTTAAAGAAGTAATTAAAAACTCAATAGCCTTAACCGGAAGTCCCATGCTAGCTGCAAAATCCATATTAAATGAAACAGAAATCAACCAACGGTAAAAGATCATAATGGATAATAGTATCGCTATGCAAACAATAGCAAACAGCATTACTTCCTGTTTATTAATCGCCGCAGCCTGTCCAAATAAAAAATGATCCAATCCTCCTTGATTTCCTGCAGCATTTTTTTGAATGTAAGTGAGCAAAACCACAAAAAAAAAAAAAAATCCGGACAACACTATTCCAATGGCCGCATCCTGCTTCACCTTGGTTTTATTGACAATATAATCTACCAAATAAGTTGAGAGCCATCCTGTAACAAAAGCTCCAAGAAACAAATAAGTTATGTCTTTTTCACCTGCTAAAATATACCCTAAACATAAACCTGGCAGGAGAGAATGCGCCACAGCATCACCAATTAAGGAACGTTTTCGCAAATAGGCAAAAGTCCCAATCAAAACCGAAGAGGAATTGATGAAAACCATACCTAACACCACATAAATGACATTAGGATCTTTAAATGATATGAAATCAATAAAGGAATTCACTGCTCAACTTATTATAGCTGGAAAAAATTGTATGATTTACTCTCTTCATTCATCCCATCTACTCTATTAAACATCCGAATCTTTTTCTCGAATTGGGAATTCATTTTGCTTAATAAGGTTCACCACTTTAGAGAGTAATGTTAATTGCCCCCCGTAGGCGTTGGTCAGATTTTCTTTGGTTAATACCTCGGCTGGTGTTCCTCGTGCAATTAAGCGAGTATTGAGTAGTAACAAATAGTCAAAATAATCAGAGACCGTTTGCAGATCATGGTGAATAATAACGACCGTTTTCCCTTCATTTTTCATCTCAGATAACAAATTCAGGATGGAATTTTCGGTAGCTGCATCAACACCTACAAAAGGTTCGTCCATCAAATACAAATCAGCTCCTTGAGCCAAAGCTCTGGCCACAAAAACACGCTGTTGTTGCCCTCCGGATAATCGTGAAATCTGACGATCTTTAAACTCGCTTAAACCAACCTTCTCAATACTTTGCAATACAATTTCCCTGTCCGGATCTTTTGTCCGTTTAAAAAGGTTGTATTTACGATACCGCCCCATCATCACCACATCGTAAACTGATGCTGGAAAATCCCAGTCCACACTTTCTCTTTGCGGAACATAGGCCACTTTTTCTCTCACCTTGTCCAAAGGTTGATCAAATACCTTTACAAATCCACTAGCAGGATCCAATAAGCCCATGATGGTTTTTAAAAGGGTTGTTTTCCCTGAACCATTTGGCCCTATAATACCAATAATTTGCCCAGTTGGTAACTGAAAGTCGATATCCCATAAGACGGGAGCACCTCCGTAGGCTGTAGTTAAATTATGAACTTCTATCGAACTCTTCATTCCTTCAATCCTTCTGCAATCGTTTTTGCATTTGCTAAAATCATCCCCACATAACTACCACCTTCCGAGTCAGGTTCCCCCAAAGCGTCAGAATAAAGTGGGCCGTCTAATTTTAACTCGTATCCTTTGTCTTTACAACCATCTACTATAGATTGAGCTGTTTTATCAGAAGTTGACGTTTCAACAAAAATGGAACGAATTTCTTTTTCAATGACAAAGTCAACCATGTCCGAAATATCCTTTAAACCAACTTCAGAAAGGGTTGAAATTCCCTGAATTCCTCTTACCTCAACATTGTATCTTCTACCAAAATAGGAGAAAGCATCATGAGAGGTGATCAATACTCGCTTTTCCTCGGGAATTTCCTGAATGTAATCTTCAACATCCAAATGTGTTTGACGAACATCTGACTCATAGTCCTTATAGTTGTCTTCAAAATAGCTTTGACTCAAAGCATCAATGTTACCCAACTCCTCAGTAACGTAAGACATTCCTTCCATCCAAAGTTTCCAATCAAACCAAATATGTGGATCAAAAGAATCTTCAAAATCAGCAGATTTAATCAGATCTTTCTTTGCTAAGCCGTCCGAAACAAAAATGACCGGTTTTTCTTCTCCATACTGCTTCAACATATCCGACATTTTCCCCTCTAAGTGCAATCCATTAGCAATGATCACATCTGCGTCATCCATCAGTTCAATATCACTGGGAGTTGGTTTATAGATATGAGGGTCTGTTCCAGGCCCCATGATTGAAGTCACCTCAGCACTATCCT
>JAKSBJ010000391.1 GCA_022361195.1 Flavobacteriales bacterium | reverse complement strand
TCCAGCTCGGCCTTGGCCAGAACGCGGGGCAGGCGGCAAAACCCAATGCCGGAAATCAACGCATGCATCAGATGCGACGGTGTGTCGACCACCAGCTTGGTCGCCAATTCAACTTCGGCGTCCTGCCCGTCTTTTTGGACGGTGAGATACCCCAAAGCGCGATGATCAGCATATTGGATAAAGGCGTGCTGCCCCATTTCAGAATGGTGTGTGGGCCTGCCATTGCGATCCAAATAGGAGGGGGCGGCCAGCAAAACGGTGTCAAACTGACCGATTTTGCGCACGATGGCGTCGTGATCGCCAATCTCGCCGGTTCTAAGCGCCAGATCATAGCCTTCGCGGGTGACATCGACCAGGCGGTCTTCGACTTTGACGGTCAGTTTCAGGTCAGGATAGGTGGCATGCAGGCGTTGGATCGCCATGCCGACGGGGTTTTCGGCCATGGCACGGCTCAGGCTGACCCGCAACTCACCGCTGGCCGAGGTGGCCAGCGCGGATACGTCCGCCTGCATGCTACGGTAACCCGTCACCAATTCGGTCGCGTGGCGGGCAACAATACGTCCTGCACGCGTCGCTGATGTCCCGGTGGCCGACCGCTGCAAAAGAGGCGTTCCAAAATCCGCCTCAAGCGCGGCCATTTGCTGGCTGATCGCCGGTTGGCTTACACCGCGCAATCGCGCGGCTGCGCTAAGCGATCCTTGGTCGAGTACTTCGAGAAAGCTTTCCAAATAACCGAGACGATCCATGATAACCTCTAAGCGTTGCTTATGGGTGATATAAGGGGCGCACTTCTACTTTGGCCCGTATGGGTATGTATATCTGCATTCTCAACTGGATATCCAGATCAAACCATAGGAGATACTTATGCGCATGAACCGTAGACAGCTTTTGTCCCTTGGCAGTGCAACGACATTGGCTGCGCCATTTCTAATTGGCCCAAGTCGTGTGGTGGCCAAAGAGGCGGCCAGTTCTGCTGGCTTTGTACCCCGTTTCGCCAAGCATCGCGTCGGGGACGCGACCGTCACCGTTTTGCTGGATGGCGTAATTGATGCCGGTCCCGACATCATTATCGGGTTTGATCAACAAGCTGCCGACGAAACGTTGCGTCGCCAGCATATCCCTGGGTTCAATGGGACGCGGCCCTTGCCCATTATGGGACATGTGATTGATACCGGAGACCGCAAGATCGCCATAGATTGTGGCACCTTGCCGGGGTTTTCGCCGAAAACCGGTGGCTATCATGAGGCGTTGAAGCAGGCCGGGATTGATCCGGCCGCGATCGATACCGTTTTGATCACGCATTTGCACCCGGATCACATTGGCGGTCTAAGCGCAGGCGAAGAAAGACTTTTCCCGAATGCCGAGATCGTCGTGAACGAAACAGAGTGGGCGTTTTGGACGGGTGCCGCTGCCGATGCTTTGCCCGATCAGGTACAACCCTTTGTGCAAATCGCGCGTGGCTTTACCGCGCCTTATGCGGATCGTCTCAGGCTGTTCAAGGGC
>JAKSBJ010000317.1 GCA_022361195.1 Flavobacteriales bacterium | reverse complement strand
ATAAACCAGGCTTCCTGCGAATATTCAATCGTAGCATCAAACTCAATTAATGGATATAACCTTTTTGATTCATACTTATTTAGACTAATGAAGGATGAAAATCGGCAAAACAAAAAGTATTTCAACTCAATTTCTCCCGAACGCAAAGCCAATAATTTGGATAGCTCCTCTCCAGCCTTATCCGAAATTGGAATTTTAGGGTATTCAGCCGTCCCCAATTCCTCAACTCCATCAATAACAAAGTACTTCGCAATCCGATTTGAATCCAGGTGAAGCATCTTAACCTGACTCATCTCCTGGTCATAAATCTTTCGGTAAAAACGAACTACGGAATGCACTGTAAATAGCTTTAATTGGCATAAAAATTAACAAATATGTTTTAACTTATTTCGGAATAGACTGTAATTAATGAAACAAATTGCGTTATTTTCGTGCATTAAATCAAAAGATAATTTCCTGTGTCAATAAAAGTTGAAAATGTTTCTAAATATTATGGCGAACAAGCCGCGCTTGATAATGTATCTTTTGAGATAAAAAAAGGAGAAATTGTTGGTTTTTTGGGGCCTAATGGAGCTGGAAAATCAACGATGATGAAAATTCTCACTTGCTACATTCCTAAGTCTTCTGGTTCTGCCGAAGTGTGTGGTTGGGATGTTGATTCTGATTCGATTGAAGTGCGAAAAAGAGTGGGATACTTACCAGAGCACAATCCGCTTTATTTGGACATGTACGTAAAAGAATACCTGAATTTTGTAGCAGGTATTTATAAAATTCCACAACGTAAGGAGCGAGTTAAAGAGATGATTGAATTGGTGGGATTGCAGGTTGAGCAAAACAAAAAAATTGGCGCCTTGTCTAAAGGATATCGTCAAAGAGTTGGATTAGCTCAGGCGATTATTCACGACCCGGAGGTTTTGATTTTAGATGAGCCAACATCAGGTTTAGATCCTAATCAATTAGAAGATATTCGGAAGTTAATTCTGAACATTGGAAAAACTAAAACGGTTATGCTTTCTACCCACATTATGCAAGAGGTTGAAGCCATTTGTGATCGTGTAATCATCATCAAAAAAGGTCAAATTGTTGCCGATGATGACGCTAAACATATCCAGCAAGTAGATGAAAGTAAAAAGACTGTTTTTGTTGAGTTTGATCAGGAGACTACCCGTAGCCAACTGATGAAAATTGACAACATTCATTCAGTTAAACATCTAGAAGGGAACCAATGGTTATTCTCATCACAAGGAGGTACTGATCCTCGTGCTGATATCGCAAAATACGCTCAAGAAAACAATCTTTTGGTACTCACCATCAGATTGGAAGAAAAGAGCATGGAAGAAGTCTTTAAGTCATTAACCAAAGGCTAAGACCTACTACTTCCCACTCCCAATAATCTGTACAGTTCCTTGTCCTTCAAAAGGGTCACCAGCTTCAGAAGTTCCCTGATAGATGTAGAAGTAAGTTCCATCTCTACAGATAGATCCATTACGATCTGTTCCATCCCATCCAGCAGCAACATTGTCAATCTCTGCCATTTGAACTCCCCAACGGTTTACAATAATGCAGTTGAAAGTCTGTATTCCTTCTGATAAGAAATCAAAAGTGAAAACATCATTGATTCCATCCCCATCAGGAGTAAAGATGTTTGGAGGAACTACCTTTAATGGATTAAATACCGTAATGGTTTGACAACTCTCATGCTCACATCCGTTTTTGTTTTGGATTTTTAAGCATATTTCATAGGTTCCTCCTTCTTCATAACAAGTGTCGTAAACAGTGT
>JAKSBJ010000263.1 GCA_022361195.1 Flavobacteriales bacterium | reverse complement strand
TTTCCAGTGACTCTAATTTTTTCAAAGGAATCTAAATCCCGTTCAATCGTCTTTGAAAAGCTCAGTGATGAGAAGATTACTAAAGAGAGAAAGAGTACCAATTTTTGCATAGTCATTTAATTTGGAAAGACCTGCAATGCCATCTGCATAGCGGTCTCAAATTCATGGTCGCTCAAGTTAGTATTTATATTCTTTTTATCAAAATAGGCTTTCATTTGTTCCGTAGGCATATTTCCAGTTAAATCGTCTGCTGCCATAGGGCAACCTCCAAAACCTTTAATAGCTCCATCAAATCGTTGACATCCTGCCTCATAAGCAGCAATAACTTTCTCCTCTACCGTGTGCGGAGTTGAATGCAAATGTGCTCCAAATTCAACCGCTGGTAATTCGGCAATTAAACCTTTAAAAAGCGTGGTAATATTATCAGGATTTGAAACTCCAATTGTATCAGACAAAGCCAAAATTTCAATTCCCAGATCCTTGTTCAATTTTCTGCTCCAATCTGCCGCTACTTCTACATTCCAGGGATCACCATACGGATTCCCAAAGGCCATAGAAATGTATACCACCATTTTTTTATTATGCTTTAGGCAGATGTTTTGAATCTCTTCTACCCTTCCTAAAGACTCTTCGATAGACGAATTTGTATTTCGTTGCTGAAAAGTCTCTGAAATAGAAAATGGAAATCCGAGATAATCAATTTCATCAAAATTAGATGCATCATCAGCACCTCTTTTATTAGCGACAATTGCCAACAATTTTGAGTTGGTTTCATCCAAGTTCAATTGCTCCAGTACCTCAGCTGTATCCCGTAATTGAGGAATAGCTTTAGGAGATACAAAACTTCCAAAATCAATGGTATCAAAACCTACTTTAAGGAGTTGATTGATATAATTAGCTTTAGTTTCTGTCGGAATGAAATCATGCAATCCCTGCATGGCATCTCTTGGACATTCTATCAATTTTAGCATAATTCTCTTTTTAAGCAGATAAAACAGCTTTGTTAATTCGCTTCACCAATTTAGGTCCTTCGTAAATAAAACCAGTATAAATCTGAACCAAATCAGCTCCTGCCTCCAGTTTTTCCATGGCGTCTTTTTCTGAATGAATTCCTCCCACACCAATAATTGGGAAAGCTTTATTGGACTTTTCAGCTAAATAACGAATCACCTCAGTACTCTTATTCTTTACGGGTTGACCGCTAAGTCCACCATTGCCAATTTTCTTCAAACTCTCTTCACTCTCCTTTAAGCCTTCTCGACTTACAGAGGTATTACAAGCAACAATTCCATCAATAGCAGATTCCTGGACAATCTCAATGATTTCATCGAGTTGAATTTTATTCAAATCAGGTGCTATTTTAAGTAAGATTGGACGACGAATGTCTTTGGATTGATTTAGTTCGATTAGCGTTGACAATAAATCCACCAAAAAATCTTTATCCTGTAATTTTGCCGTATCACCAACATTTGGACAACTAACATTCACTACAAAATAATCTACATAGGGATGAAGTTTTTCAAAGTTCTCTACAAAATCGGGCTTTGAATCCTCATTTTTAGTTGCGGTATTTTTTCCAATATTTCCACCAACAATCAATTTTGTATTCTTCTTCTTTAACTGTTCAACCATGGCATCAACCCCATTGTTGTTAAAGCCCATTCGGTTTATGATACCCTGATCTTTTTTCAAACGAAATAAGCGCGGTCGTGGATTCCCCTCTTGTGGACGAGGTGTAACAGTACCTATTTCAACAAATCCAAAACCAAAATCACCCAACTGATTGAGTAAAATGGCATTTTTATCAAAACCGGCCGCGATGCCTACCGGATTTTCAAATTCTAAACCAAAAACTGTTCGCTTTAAGTTAGGATTGTTTAATCGATTCTGTTTTCTCCTAATAGCTGATACACCGGGGAATTTCGATGAAACTTTGATAAACTTAAAGGTAAAATGATGAACAGATTCGGGGTCAAAAAGAAATAAAAGGGGGCGAATTATCTGCTTATACATCCATGAATTAATTTGTGCAAAGTTAGCCTTTTTTCATGAAAAAAACAGAATCCATTCATTACCACCTGGCCTTGGTCCCTTTTCGGGTATTATAACGCCATTTTATTCGCTTAGAGCGCTTATAAGTTATATTTCGGATTAAAGAAACATTGAGAAAAAGGTAGGCATCTTTTGTTTCAGGGTGACCTCGAATTTCTCCATGAGCCGTCCAATAAGGATTTTCTTTAGAGGATGGATCGGCGTAATAAGCCGAAACAGGTCCATATGCAGCTTCAATAGCGGCATTGTCGTAATAGGAACCACTCACATCATCCAAATAATCTGTAAATGTTTTGGTATAAGTGAATTCAAAAGACATTCTCCAAACCGCATCAATTCCAATTTTAGCTCCAATTCCCATCGGAATTCCGAAACTGAAATAACTGTAAGGTTTTGGTGCTCCAGGCAAACCTTGTCCTTCTGTTCTCAAGCTTCTTAAAAAAGGACCACTGGGAGCTTGTGGAAAATAAGCAAAACCAGAAACACCACCAATTAGGTAAACGAGGGTATTTTTGTTTCTCATTCCCTTTAGTCCCGCAATTCTATAGCGTTTTCCAAAATGCTCATTGTTAAAAATGATCCACTCTAAAGTCTGTGAAAATTCAATTAGATGAGTTTTTACCCGGATATTTCTGTAATTCCGGTAAACTTCTGTAGTAAGGGCATCATCCCCTTGTAAAAGTCCGTACTGTAAAAGTGATTTGGTTGCGAAACGAGGTTTAAAACGATATCGGTATCCTAAGTGAAAGGCGTAACGAGTCATTAAAAATTCATAATCAATAGGAGCATAATCTGTCCCCTGACGATTCAAACCACCGAGGTCACCAAGTAAGCCTGTTGCTCCGACACCAAATAAGATTTCTTTAGCCTGATGTTTGTGATAATCAGACGTGGTGAAATGTGTGGGTTGTGCATAAACCACCGAAGTGAAAAGCAAACACACTGAACAACAGAATGAAAAAAGTAACTCCCTCATAAATAACCAAGTAGCGTTCAAAAGTAATACATTTGAAGTTAGCTACAAAGTAAATTCGACGAACAGGAGCTTTTTTAGCAAAAACTTAATATCAACTAAACATAAAGTATTAGTTCAACAAAATGTATCTCAAAGGGTTAAGCCTAACAACCTCTCCACTTTTTGCTTCTCCGTGAATGTTCTCAAAATAGATAGTTTCTCCAACTAAAACCCTGTCAAGAGCAGTCTTCATATCTTCATTTAACTGGTTGCTTTCTTCTTCAAAAACTTTTCCTCCCAAACCGTCAATCAAATGAAGTTCAAAATGAATTACTTTAACATCTCCTTCTGTTGTAATCCCCTTGTTGTCAAATAACTCCTCACGGGTAATTCCTCCATTTATCTTACCGCTAATTCTAGGACTAAGATTAGCAATTCCCGTATTCGCCTCCGTTTTCTCTTCAACAACCTCCTCTGCTATTTCCACAACACCATCTTCTGTAACCGGACTTGTCGAAACACTCTCTTCCTGAGGACCTTGCTCTTCTTCGTAATTTACTTTGAGGGTAGAATTTTCTTCGTATATAGTTGAATTATTTTGTGATGAATTTGTATGTTGATATTCGGTAAATGTCAATGTTTTTTTGGCTAATTCATCCGAGGTATCATTTAACTCCGGATTCATGGATATAATCGAATTATCTGGGACATGTAAATCTGGAGGTGCATCAGTATTTAATACACTCAAATCTGCCTGTTCATTCGCCGGATCCTGAAAAGCGATGGTTCCTCCGATAATCAAACCTAGCGAGGCCAGCCCTGTAGTACCCAAAAACCAATTTGACTTATAAAAGGGTTTAGACATGGCATTGAAATTCGTCAGCACTTCGTTAAAATCCATCCGTGCCTGAATTTCTTTCGAATCCACTCTGGGTCGATCCAGGTTCATTTTTCTATTTTTCATAATCTATTTCCTTAAATAGTTTTTTCATTTTCTTTACAACACGATGCGATTTCACTTTCGCATTGTTCTCCGTAATATCTAGTATTTCTCCAATTTCTCTGAATGAACGTTTTTCAAAAAAACGCAGCTCAACCATTTGAACATCTTCTTCACTTAAATCCCGAATAACGGATAATAAAACTTGTCTGTTTTCATCACTTCGGTCTTCCTCCATCTCATCAATCATCTCAAAAAGATTCATGCTTTCAACATTCACAGTTCGGCGTGCCTTTTTATCTCGGAAAGATTGATAAAGTTCACTCTTTGCGATACGATAAAGCCACGACGCAAATGGCACACCTCTGTATTCATACTTATGAATGTTGTTCAACGCTTTTAAAAATACCTGACTGGTTACATCATATGCCATTTCTTTATCATCCATTCTTTGATAGATGTATCTGAAAATCTGTTCGTAGTATTTGTTGTAAAGCGGTTCAAATCCTCGTGGGTCTTCTTTTGCGTACTTCACCCGCTGCAGCTCTTTCATGAGCTTGTCCTCCGTATGGTGGTAAATAGGGTTAACTGGCATAATTTACTGTTTGGTTTTATTTTCTTTGCACTTGTATAACTAAGATCATGGATTTGGTTACAGGGGGGGAACAAAAAATATTTGCTACACTAATTCTAACGCAATTTTTATTCCATTATTGCACGCCTAAAACATATAATATCTGAATATACGCATATAAAAAACTGAATACAAACTCTTTATACCAAACAAAAAACTTCTAAAAACTCATTCCTAAATTCACTCATTATGTGGATTTTAAGGAGCAGTTTTCATTACGGTATTTATTTTTTATTCGTGGTCTTTTGTTGTAATTGGATTGTTATTCGACAAAACAATGATTTATTATTCAATAGTGTCAAAGAAGTCCCTTTTAGGCAATATACCCTGGTGCTGGGAACGAGCAAAAAAGGTAAACATGGAATGAATCCTTATTTCAAATATCGTATTGAAGCAGCAGCACAACTCTATCATACGGGAAAAACAAAGTACATACTACTTAGTGGAGACAACCATACAGTATCCTACAACGAACCACAGGATATGAAAATTTACCTGATGGAATTGGGTGTTCCTGAATCAGCTATTATTTTGGATTATGCAGGATTCAGAACACTTGATTCAGTTGTAAGAGCGCAAAAAGTTTTCAACTGTAACGAATTAATAATTGTGTCGCAACCTTTTCATAACCAACGTGCCGTTTTCATTGCTAAACATTATGGAATTGATGCTGTAGCCTACAATGCCAGAGATGTTCAACGTCGATTTAACCTACCTCCCATTCGTGAATATTTAGCCAAAGTTGCGGTGATAATTGATTTATACCTCCTTCAAACCGAACCAAAATTTCCTTCCCATATTTGACACATTAAGTACTTCTTTTATATTTTAGTCAAAAAATTTTGAGATGAGAATAGCGCTTCTTGCGTCTTTTTTGCTTCTATTATTTGCAACTTCATGCAAAAAAACTCCTGAGCCTTGTATTGAGACAGATCAAACAGCTGTTGGAGTTGGAACCGAAATTACGTTTACTTCATGTTCTGAAAAGTCATTGAGTTACATTTGGGAAATATCAGGACCTGAGGGTGCTCCTGAAAACGAAATGGGCTGGTCGGACATTCAATTTTCACACGCTTTTACGGTTCCGGGAACTTATACGGTGACATTAACAGCTTATGAAGATTTTTCTTTTCTAGGAGAATCTGCTTCAACCGAAGTTACGATTGTTATTGGCTAACCTAAGGTAATTCGTAACAACCTATATCCGGAGAACCATCTCTGGATTGCATTTCCAAATCAGAGAAATTAGAGAAAGTACCTGAGGCATCTCCTGCTTCATTTAAAGGTGATGAAGCTCCAAAGTGCAAATCCAAATTATCTGGATCTATCGACAAAAATCCTGGGTTTTGATTCCAAATATTTCCTATGTAATTATCATAATTATAGATTTCGTCTCTTCGCAACAGACAATTTCGTACTTCAAAATCAACAAATCCACAATTTAACGTATCCACCCTAAACTCTTCTTCTACATTACCATACATCACACAATTACTAAAGGTTGAGTTCACAATTTGCCTACAATACAATGTATTTTCATATTCCCACCAATTTTTAATCAATAAAGCGGGACCACTTCTTCCTCCACTCCAATAATTCACAAAATCACAATGCTTAAAGTTATATTCTCCTCCAGCAAATAAATAAGCAGAAGAAATGCCTGCCGAGGCGAATATGCAATTTTCAGCCTGCACATTCGCTCCGGCATTTACATTTAAACCAAAAAAGTCGTTGTTATCTATAATAGTGTTGGAAAGATTTAAGGTGGTAGCATCCGAAGTAGAATCTACCTGTAATCCTACCGAACCATTTCGAATAATGGCATAATTAATATTAGATTCTTCTGCCTCAATTAACCTAATTCCCCACCATTGACCCGATACATCATCATAAAAGCTCTCTAATCGATCTCCTTGAAAAGTCACTTCATTACCAAAAGAACCTTCAATATCAATACTACTTTTGTAAACAATCAGCTGAGCATCTTTATGACAATAAACTTGTGTTCCAGCTGGAATAGTTAGATTTTTATTAGAATCCAGTCCTGGAAATCCACAAGCAACAATACCATAAAGGACATGGGGTTTATCATTTGGCCATACCCCTTCTACTACTTCATTAGCATGAAAATAGGCGTCCTGCCCCCATACATCTAAATTCACATATTGATTAGAGCCATTAGTTTTAAATCGAATTGAATCTGATACAACCAAAGGTAGAGTTCCTCCATTTACACTCAATGTAACCTCTACAAATACAAATAAGGAATCATTTGCTGGAATTTCAACTTCAGAAAATTCATCTCCCGAAACACCATCTACATTTATTCTAAAAGGAGAGCTCGTTCCCCCCATCAATTCTATTTCATCAATTTTTATGGGTAAAGAATTGTTATTATAAATTCGAAAAGACTTTGTAGTGGAGCCAACTGTGGTAAAAACAGTATCAAATAATACGGTATCATTCGAAAACTACAGATTGTTCTTGGTAAACAGAACATCTTTTTTACACGAACTTATTCCAAAAATGAGAAGAAATAGTCCAGAAAACCAGATATATTTGAGGTGTTTCATCACTACAAAGGTAAATACGTAATTTTAATTTATTTATTTTGATGGCGATAAATAATTTGGATTAAAAATAATTTATTAAATTTGCACTCCAATTTTGCCGGATCAGGTATTTATTCCGGTGAAATTATGAATATTAAATAGACGAAATTAAATTGATATAAAATGAAACAGGGAATTCATCCGGAGGATTACAGATTGGTAATTTTCAAAGATATGTCGAATGGATATTCTTTCTTGTGTAATTCTTGCGCGCCTTCGAAAGAAACAGAGGTATGGGAAGATGGAAACGAATACCCATTGGTGAAGCTGGATATTTCTTCTCAGTCTCACCCGTTTTTTACTGGAAAAATGCAGTTTGTGGATACTGCTGGTAGAATTGATAAATTCAAAAACCGTTACGGTAAGAACTTGAAAAAATCTTAAAAAATTAAGTTTTTATAAAAAAAGCCTCAAATATTGAGGCTTTTTTTTTGCTTTTTACTGAACAAATCCAGATACTAGTATCTATGAAAATTACCCTCGACGATAATGATCTTCATCTTAAGCTTGCTCCACTTTCTTTAACTCGCCCTGTTGCAGAAATCAGATTTGGGATTGCTACTATAGCAGAATCATGGTGTGCTCTATTGAATATTGACTCAGAATCTGTTAGCTACAATACAGAATCTTACCTTACGGGTAAATTCAAATCTGCCTATGGATCGGAAGAGCTAAAAATTGCGGGGAATATAAAGCCCAATGAGCAATTGGCCACTATGGTTTTGGAATTAGAAGAAGGTGAAACATTGTACGTTAATGATCGATGGATTGCTTCCAAAAAAGGAGATTCGAAAAAAGAAGTTTATAAAAATCTTGACGAACTACTTTATATCGAACATTGTTGGGATATTTTCCAAAAAGTGGATCAGGCTATTTCGTCTGATTTGGATCGAATTCGGAAAAATAATGTCTCTCAGCAGCTAAGTGGTAGTAACCAATTGCTAGGGCAAGACATTTTTGTAGAAGAGGGTGCAAAAGTAGAATGCTGTATCTTAAATTCAACCAGCGGCCCTATTTACATTGGGAAGAATACAGAAATAATGGAAGGATCTGTAATTAGAGGTCCTTTTGCTCTTTGTGAAGGCTCAACTGTTAAACTTGCTTCAAAAATTTATGGAGCCACAGTAATTGGTCCTCACTGTAAAGTAGGAGGCGAAATTTCCAATTCAGTCTTTCAAGCTTACTCCAACAAGGGGCATGATGGATTTATGGGCAATTCGGTAATTGGAGAATGGTGCAATTTTGGAGCAGATACCAATACCAGTAATCTCAAAAACAACTATTCAAATTTGAGAATACACTCCTTTGAAAGCAAAAAAATGGAACAAACCAACTTACTTTTTTGTGGAGTATTAATGGGAGATCATTCCAAAACCGGGATCAATACTATGCTCAATACCGCAACAACAGTTGGAGTTAGTGCAAATATTTTTGGAGCTGGATTCCCTAACAAGTACATTCCATCTTTCTCCTGGGGTGGACATGGTGAAGACAAATTTATTTTGGATAAAGCCTTTGAAGTAGCTGAGAACATGATGAAAAGAAGAAAGGTTGAATTAACCGAGGGAGACAAAAAAATCCTAAACCATTTGTACCAAAATTAAATTTGTGCTCTATAAGAGTAAAATGGCACAGTGATTGACACCTTATAGGCAAAAAGATAATAATAGAGTTTTGTCACTTAAACGGGTTAAAAAACCTGTCAAAACAACAAAAAACACCAGCTTTGTGACAAACTGACTGAAATACTGAATATATGTCGGAAATGTTTAATGATGATTTTTTCAGCTTGACCAATATTTTGGATCAAGAGCCGGAATTCATTCCATTAATATCTGAAGAAGAGGAAGATAATTTAAACAGGGAAGATGTGCCGGAAGTCCTGCCAATTCTCCCTATTAGAAATAATGTTTTATTTCCCGGAGTTGTAATTCCAATTACCGTTGGAAGAGAAAAATCCGTAGCCTTAATTGAGGAAGCTTATAATACCAATAAAATTATTGGTGTTTTGGCTCAATTAAAGACTTCTATTGAAGATCCAATTGCCTCAGACTTGAATCGAATTGGAACGGTAGCTCAAATCATCAAACGGCTAAAAATGCCAGATGGTTCTACCACCATTATCATTCAAGGTAAGCGAAGATTTGAGGTTTCTGAGTTTCTTCAGGAAGCACCTTATTTCAAGGCCAGAGTAAATGGCATGGTTGATCAACGATTGGACATGCGAATGGATCAGAATGTTGCTCTAGTATCCTCAATGAAAGACATGGCCATGAAAATCATAAAGGATAATCCTAGTATTCCTTCGGAGGCTACTTTCGCCATCAAGAATATTGAGAGTCCTACTTTCCTGGTCAATTTCATTGCTTCTAATCTAAGTAGCGCTGTAGAAAGTAAACAACGAATTTTAGAAATTAATAACATCTCACAACGTATCGAGGCTGTTATTAGTGAACTCTCTGCTGAATTGAAAATGCTCAGCATGAAAAACGAAATCCAATCCAAAGTAAAATTGGATATGGATCGTCAGCAAAGAGAATATTTCTTGAATCAGCAAATGCGTACCATTCAGGACGAATTGGGAGACAACCCAATTGAAAATGAAATACGGGATTTTGAAAGACGCGCCAAAGAGAAAAAATGGAGCAAAAAGGTTCAAAAAGCCTTTGAAAAAGAGTTAAAGAAATTGGGTAGAATGAATCCACAAGGAGCTGAATATTCTGTTCAATTGAACTACATTGATCTTATTTTAGACTTGCCGTGGAATGAATTAACGAAGGATAACTTTAACCTTAAACGAGCAGAGAAAATTCTGAACAGAGATCACTTTGGTTTGGATAAGGTTAAAACCCGAATTCTGGAACACCTGGCTGTTTTAAAGCTAAAAGGAGATATGAAATCCCCTATTTTATGCCTTTACGGACCTCCGGGAGTTGGAAAAACCTCTTTGGGGAAATCAGTTGCAGAGGCTTTGGGTCGAAAATATATTCGAATGTCTCTTGGGGGCTTGCATGATGAAGCTGAAATTAGAGGTCACAGAAGAACTTACATTGGTGCAATGCCAGGTAGAATTATCCAGAATTTGAAAAAAGCAGGAACTTCTAATCCCGTTTTTGTTTTGGATGAAATTGATAAAATTGGACGTGGGAACCAAGGTGATCCTTCCTCGGCTTTATTGGAAGTTTTGGATCCTGAACAGAATAGTGCCTTCAATGATAACTTTGTGGAATTGGATTACGATTTATCTAACGTTTTATTCATCGCTACAGCCAATAGCCTCTCCTCTATTCAAGGTCCGTTGAGAGACAGAATGGAAATCATCGAGGTAAATGGTTATACGGTTGAAGAAAAAGTTGAAATTGCGAAACGTCACTTAATCCCAAAACAAATTGAAGAGCATGGAATCTCTAAAAAAGATATCAGCATCTCTCCGAAAGTTTTGGAAAAACTAATTACCGATTATACCAGCGAATCTGGTGTTAGGGGATTAGAAAAGAGAATTGCCAAATTGGTTCGTAATCGAGCTAAAGATATTGCGATCAAGGAAAAATATACTCCAAAAATCGAGATTGGGCAATTACAAGATATTTTGGGGCCTGCACATACCAAAGACAAGTACATTGGCAATGATTATGCCGGTGTTGTAACCGGATTAGCCTGGACACAAGTTGGAGGAGATATTCTTTTCATTGAAACTTCTCTTACCAAAGGAAAGGGTAAGTTAACCCTTACAGGAAACCTTGGTGATGTAATGAAAGAATCAGCTGTTTTAGCGCATAATTACCTTAAAGCTCATTCTGAACGTTTGGGACTTTCACAGGAATTATTTGATAAATGGGATGTTCATGTCCATGTACCGGAAGGTGCTACACCTAAAGACGGACCTTCTGCTGGTATTACAATGCTAACAGCTATGGCTTCAGCCTTTACGCAGCGAAAGGTTAAGAAATATATCGCTATGACTGGGGAAATAACCTTAAGAGGTGCTGTATTACCAGTTGGTGGAATTAAGGAAAAAATTCTGGCTGCTAAACGTGCCAATATTAAAGAAATCATCCTTTCTGCCAAAAATGAAAAAGACATTCTGGACATTGATAAACGCTACCTTAAAGGTCTCAAGTTCCATTATGTTACTGAGATGAGCGAAGTATTAGACATTGCTCTTCTAGAGCAAAAAGTAAAAGGTGCTAAAAAGATCGAAGTCTGGTCTTAAACTATAATTAAAGCATTAAAAAAAGGGAGGAATTAGAGTTCTTCCCTTTTTTTTGTGATTTTATCCTCTCCCGCCTACTTAAGAGTCAAATTATCTTTAATTTTCCGGCTTAATTTTTTACAAAACTTATAACTATGAAACAAATTCTGACCGCCGCGGTCATGCTTGTCTTAGTTCCATTTTTAGGATTAAGTCAAGAATTATCAAAGGACTTTACAGTTACTGTTGGTACACCATACGAAGTTATTGATGCTGGAAGCAAAGAATATATCGCTTTGGATGACAATTTTGCCATTATGGCTAAAATGGGAAATGGAATCGTAAATCTTCAAAAGTATGATTTCAATCGAATGAAGGAAGTTTCCCGAAACACTTATCAAGATCTTCCTAAAAAAGCCGTTTTTCAAGATATCATCAAAATCAAAGATCAGGTTTTTTACATCTACGAAGCTTATGATAAAAAAGCAAAAAGTTTCACCGTTTACAGTAGACAAATTAACACAGAAGATGCCAGTTTCCAAAAACCGGTAGAACTATTCAAAACCAGCCGAAAGGTAGCTAACTCCCCGTCAACAGGTGAGTTATCAAGAGTTAGCCCTACTAACAATCCTTTTAAAGTTGGAGGAAACAAGTTTTTAGTTTATCAATCATTCGACAAATCTAAAACCATGATTAGCTACCGTTGTACTCCTGTTAACAAAGATGCTAATGTAAACCATGATATCATTGGATTTTATGTGTT
>JAKSBJ010000298.1 GCA_022361195.1 Flavobacteriales bacterium | reverse complement strand
TTGTACTTTACACTCTCTAAGGAAATATGATTACCAAAGATTTATTACATAAAATAATTAAAGATGTATTGGCTGAGCAGGAGCCTCAAGGAGATGAACTTCAATTTTCAAAGAGTCTGTTAGATCAACTGGAGACTGATGTAGAACTAAATAAAATTATTGCTGAGATAATCGATAATGCCGAGGAGTTTGATCCAATTAATGAGGTAGTCCTTGACAATATGCTTTGTGAGATGGATGGAAAGCTGATAGAATATAAGGACGATTTTCTTTTTATTCTAAAGTCTCTAATAACTAAAGCACTGGATAAAAGTGATTATTATCCTTATTTGTTAAGTATTATTTTTAACAATATAAATGATTCCAGTTTAGTTGAACTTGATTCTAAAATCGTAGCTGAATTAACGCCAGATTTAGTTCGATTGATGGAATCTAAAAATGCTGAAAATAATTTTTTCGCTTTAAAAATGGTTCAGAGTTTTAGTAAAAACACCGCTTTTTCATCGTCTCAGTTTGAAGCCGTGGCTATTAATAAGTTCAATGAAAAACCTGAATGGGAGCTGAGGCAACAAATATTCGCAGTTTTAAAGAGTATAGGCACTGAAACAGGAAATATCTCAAGATCATTAGTGGATAAAATTAGCTGGCCTTATTTTTTTATGTACAAACGGAATAAGGCCTGGCTTTAGTGAGAAAGAAAGACTGCTGGGCAATTCCTCCCTTTTTTATAACTTAACAGCATGAAACGCTATTTGCTTTTATCCATTCCCTTTTTACTTTTTGCTTGCGGAAAAGAACCTTTAGTTGATGTGACTTCTGATATGGCAGGTAGTTGGAAGCATTATACCACTGCAGCCGATTATCACATTATTCGTATTTACGACGATGGACAAGGTGTTTTGGAGTGGTACAATGCTGATGGACTCACTAAAACAACGCCACAGCGCGAATGGTATATCAAAGACAACCGTATTTACTTTGGCAAGGCAGCGTTTAATGGTGAATTATATGATATTGATGAATATCCGCAAACTGCTGCAGCTGAGATAATCAATGGTAAAGACACCATTTATGTAGGGGAGCAGTATTGTATTCTGGATGGAAGTTATTATCGTGGATTATAGGCGAACTCCTACAATACAAATATCATCCACCTGAAAATTTTCTCCTTTCCACATCATGTATTCAACAGCTAGTTTTTCTTTCTGCAATCGGCAAGAATACTCACTATTTTCTTCCAGGAATCTATGAAGGCGTTTTGAAGTATATTTTTTCCCTTTATCTCCACCCATTTGATCCTGAAATCCATCTGATCCCAAGTAAATTAAGTCACCTTCTTCGTAATCAAATGACTTACACTGGAATTTACGTTCCTTTTCAATTTGCCAACCACCAATAGGGTAAGAACTTCCTCTATGAATCTCCGTTTCTCCATTTTTTCGCACCATTAAAAGCTTGCGGTTAGCCGATGAAAAATAGAGTTTATTTTTTTTATCATCTATACAGACAATAGAGAGGTCTATCCAGGGATTATCAAAGTTCACTTTTTCAGAGTCTTTAAAGCTCTCAATAAACTTTTTGTCCATTTCCTGCAGGATTTTATTGGTCTTTTTAATCCCCTTATTCATGATTGAATATTCAAGTAAATTAAGCGCTAAAACCGAGAGTAGAGATGCCGAAATTCCATGTCCGGTACAGTCACCAACCACAATGTATCTCATTTCATGTCGCTGACCAACCCAATAAAAATCTCCAGAAATAATATTTTGAGGAATGTACAGGGCAAATGAATCTTCGAATAGGCGCTTAAAATGCCTTTCTTTAGGTAAAAGACCTTGTTGAACAAATCTGGCCGAAGCTAAATTTTTTTGGTACTCAGATAGTTCGTCAATTTCTTTCTCGTAGATCATTTTTGTTTCAAATCAACAACAATTTTGTTGACTGGATTTTAATGTAACGTTATGCCCTTATTAAATCTCACTAGGTTAAAAATCCTAGAACTTTTATCTTTGTAAAATGAAACTGAGAACATTAACATATTTGCCCATTTTCTGCGTCTTAACATTAAGTTCATGTAGTGGTTCTGGCACTACTGAAGATGGAGTAGAAAATGAAGCAGAAACTCTTTATCCTGAAGGAAAAAAGGTCTATGACAAGTCTTGTATTGCTTGTCATCAAGAAGACGGAAATGGAATTCCAGGATCTTTTCCTCCTTTGGCAAAATCAGATTATATGTTAGAAGATGTTGATCGGGCTATTGAGCAAGTTTTATGTGGTTCACAAGGTGAGATGGTAGTAAACGGAGAAGTGTATAATAACATCATGCCTCCTCAAAACTTATCGGATACTGAGGTGAGAGATGTGATGAACTATGTTTTAAACAGTTGGGGGAATGATGGAGGAGAAGTAAGTTTAAAAGATGTTACTTCAGCCAAACATCCCGACTAAAATAAGCCGAATAAGATTCCCTTTTTCTAACGAAAATTAAACCACTTTTTTACTATTTTTATCCACAAGGCCAAATGCCTTTCTGGACACTCAAAAAAAATAAACATGATTCTATTGGATGGTAAACAAACAGCAAGCGATATTAAAGATGAAATTGCTGTAAAAGTTAAAGAACTAAAAGCTGCTGGAAAAAAAGCACCTCATTTGGCGGCGGTAATAGTTGGTGATAACGGAGCAAGTATTACATATGTTAACGCAAAAGTAAAAGCTTGTGAAAAAGTAGGATTCGATTCTACTTTAATCAAATTACCAGAGACAATTACAGAAGAGGAATTACTATCCAAAATAGAGGAGTTGAATAATGATGATAATATTGATGGTTTCATCGTTCAGCTCCCATTACCAAAGCATATTGATGAGTTAAAGGTGACTTTGGCAATATCGCCTTTAAAAGATGTGGACGGATTCCATCCTGAAAGCTTGGGAAGAATGGTATTGGACTTACCAGGGTTTTTACCAGCTACACCTTATGGAATTGTTCAATTATTGGATCGTTATAATATTGAGACTTCCGGAAAAGATTGTGTTGTAATTGGACGTAGCCATATTGTAGGTTCTCCAATGAGTATCTTGATGGCCAGAAACAATAAAGTAGGAAACTGTACGGTAACTTTAACTCACTCCAGAACTCAAAACTTAGCTGATATTACCCGGCGTGCAGATATCATCATTGTAGCCTTAGGAAAACCTGAATTCCTTACCGGAGACATGGTGAAAGACGGAGCAGTTGTGGTTGATGTTGGAATCACACGCGTAGCGGATGAAACTAAAAAGTCAGGATTTAGATTATTAGGTGATGTTGACTTTGCAAGTGTTTCTCCTAAATGTTCGCACATTACACCTGTACCGGGTGGGGTAGGACCAATGACGATTGCATCTTTGATGATGAATACCCTTCAGGCCATTGAAATGAAGTAAGGGCATTCCCTTTTTCTTAGTAAATCAAAATTCGTGGATTAACTGATTGGTTAACCAATTGTATGTATTCTACCCAATCACGGGCTAATTTACCTTTTAAAACCCGTGGGAATTTGTATTGAGCTCCATATTTGTCTCTCATTTTCATGAAGTCATAAAACATTTTGGTTGGAATTACATCAACACTGATTTCGGTTAAGGCAAAAGAACGTTCAATTTTATAATCAGCATTAAGGTATTTGAGTTGCTGATCTAATAAAGTGGTTAAAGCCTCTTCGTTAATAGGCTGATCACAACCTACATACCAATGATGTCCAAAACCGGTTTTGTTGTTCTCTCCCAGTACCGCAAATTCCCGGATGTCCAAATCAAGTTGATAAGAAACATTGGTTATAGCTTCGGTCATGTTATCCACTGAAAGGTGCTCTCCGCAAAGACTTAAAAAGTGCTTAGTACGTCCGGTAATTTTGATCTTATAACTTTCCAGATTGGTGAACATAATGGTGTCTCCAATTAAATATCTCCAGGTACCGGCATTGGTTGATATTAAAAGGGCATATTGTACGTTTTCTTCCACCTCATCAATAGTAAGGGTTGAATCAAATTTCTTTAATTCTCCATCGGGACTAAAGTGCTCTTCATCAAACGGAATAAACTCAAAGTAAATTCCATGATTCAATAAGAGATGAAGGCTATCTGACGAAGTCGGCTGAAAAGCCAAAAATCCTTCCGAACACAAATAAGTGTCTAAATAGATTAGTTGATGATTGAAAAGATCATTAAAGGCTTGAATGTAGGGATCAAATTTCACACCTCCATGAACATAAATCTTTAGGTTTGGCCAGATTTCAAAAATGGAATCCAGTTCATAATGATCCACAATTTTTTCAATCATAATTTGTACCCATGAAGGTACTCCGGCAACGATTCCAATGTCCCAATTAGGAGCATTTTCAACTATTTTGTCAATCTTATCTCCCCAATCCGAAATGGCTCTGATCTTTTTCTCAGGCTTCGAGAATGGATTTAGCCAATAAGGCAATTCAGAAGATAAAATCCCACTTAAATCGCCCTCAAATTGATCATTGATGCGGGATAAATTGGTTGATCCACCTAAAAACAAAATTTCTTTGTTGTAAAAATCCGCCTTAAGGTCTAGATTAGATAAGGTAAGCAATTGTTTTATGCTTGTCTTCTTAATGTTATGGATCATTTGAGATGAAACCGGAATTCGTTTTGAAGCTGATCCTGTGGTTCCGGAGGTTAAAGCAAATTTTTCAATTCGTCCCGGCCAGGTAACATTCTCAACATTGTTCAAAGTTTTGTGCCAAAACTTATTAAACATACGGTTGTAATCAAAAATGGGAACATTTCGACGGTAAGTATCCATAATATCACTAGACTGTAAAATACCGGCAAAATTATAGCGTGTACCAAACTCAGTGTCTTTGGCTTTACTAAGTAATTTCTTTAACTGTTTTGATTGCGTGCTCGAATCCTGACACTGAACGTTTTTGTTCAGCTTATAAGCATACTTAGTTGTGTTTTTTAATACTGACCCAAGAAGAGGCATAATTTATAGATTATATTTTCCAAAACTATGGCAACACTATTAAGGCGGTTGGAACAAACCGTTAAACAATATTTATAAAAAGATAAATTGAATATTAAGTTCTTTGAAATGAACCTGTTTCAAAGGCTTTTTGTTATAAGATGTTAAATTAAAAAGAGGCAACGAACTTTATTTATAGCTTGCATTACTGTGTAACTAATTTCTAAAAGATGAAGGCCATTCGATGGATTCCGTTATTATCTCTGTTCAGCCTATTTTTCATTTTTGCTTGTAGTTCTGATTTTGCAAAAGATGTTGGACTTGTCTCTGAACCAAAAATTGGAATTCTTCCTTTTGGTAATATTGATAAAGGCGAAATTGATTCGGTTCAAACAGCAATTTATGAGATGTATGATTTCGAAGTAGTCGTTTTGGAGCAACAGGAATTACCTCAAATGGCTTATACTGAAATTCGTTATCCTCGTTACCGGGCAGATTCTTTGGTAAAGTGGCTAACTGATCATAAACCCGCTGAAGTAGATATTGTTTTAGGCTTAACCAATCAGGACATTTCAATTACTAAATATAAAAAGGGAACCAAAGAGATTAAGGATCCTGAATGGATGTATAAAGATTTTGGAATTTTTGGCTTAGGCAGAGTGAGTGGATCGGCTTGTGTTGTTTCCTCGAACCGTTTGGGAAAAGGAGTTTCAAAAGAGGTTTTTTATACACGTTTATGTCGAATTTCTTGTCATGAAATAGGTCATGTATTGGGCTTGCATCATTGCCCTGAAGCGAATTGTTTAATGAATGATGCAAATGAATCTATCCGTACTATTGATAAGAGCACAGGGGAGTTGTGTGAAAAATGTTGGAATGAAGTGAGGTAAGTTTGTTTCCAAATTCTAACTATTTCTATCCATTAATCCTTGTTTCTCAAATTTGGTTTTTTATTCTTTCTAACTTACTTGGAATTATAAAAACGAAGACGCTATGGGATTTTTCCAAAAATTAAAAAGTAAAATGGGAATTGGCGGAGTAAAAATTGAAATTGATACTCCAGGACAAATTTCTAAAGAAGATGGTCGTGTTACAGGTAAGTTCTATTTAACAACTAAGAGCGATCAGGAGATTAAAGAAATGAAAGTTGCCCTGTTAGAACGTTATACTACCGGAAGAGGAGAAGACAAGAAAACCAAAGAATTTACTTTAGGAAGCCAAAAATACAATGATACCTTTGCAATTAAAACAGGGGATAGACTGGAGTATGAGTTTGATTTTCCATTTGAAATTCTAAAATCATC
>JAKSBJ010000388.1 GCA_022361195.1 Flavobacteriales bacterium | reverse complement strand
TGAACAAGGGAAAAAGAACGGGACATCGGAGGTGTATTGGCCCAATGGGAACTTGATGGAGCAAAGTACTTTTGCCACCGGAGAATTGAATGGTGAAAAAAAGACGTATTTTGAGGACGGAAAAGTAGAATCGGTTAAAACTTATACTAAAGGTGTACTAGATGGCCAGTATATAGCTTATTTCGAGGATGGAAAAATGAATATGGAGGGTGAGTACACCAATGGTAAACCAAACAACCATTGGGTAACCTATCATAGCAATGGCCAAATGAGCAGCAGAGGAAACTACAGACTAGGCAACAAGGAGGGAATGTGGGAACAATGGCACCGAAATGGAAAACCAAAATCCAAAGGAAGCTATTCTCAGGGAAGCAGAATAGAAACCTGGTATAGTTGGACCGAAAATGGAAAAAAAAGTAAAACGAAATATTAAAACTGCTTGAAAAACCTCCTCAAAACCCTTGGCCCTGGAATTCTGTTCGCTTCAACGGCAATAGGTGTCTCTCACCTCATTCAATCTACCCAGGCTGGTGGAAACTTTGGTTTTACGATGCTTTGGGCAGTGGTTTTAGCCAATTTGTTTAAGTATCCTTTTTTTGAATTTGGTTCACGTTACGCCAATGCTACAGGTAAAAGCATCATTGATGGTTATGGACGTTTGGGTAAACCTGCATTGCACACTTACCTCGTCATCACCTTAATATCCATGTTTTTGGTGACCTCCGCGGTGGGAAATGTCACGGCAGGATTCATGCAAAATCTATTTGGTATTGAAAGCACTATTTTACCTGTCATTCTGATTTTTGTGGTTAGTGTTGGGATTCTGATTTCGGGTAGTTTTAAGCTTTTGGACAGCTTAATTAAGGTTGTTGGTATTGTTTTGTTACTATCGACATTGGCGGCCTTTATATTGGTCTTAATCAAAGGTCCACAAGGTGATAAAGCTCTTTTTAGCATGAGTGAGGTTCCAATGAATGCCTATATCGCTCTTTTAATTCCTTTAATGGGTTGGATGCCGACAGCAGTTGACCTCTCAAGTTGGAATAGTTTATGGACAGTTGAACGAATAAAACAAACCAATTATCATCCAAAGCTTAAAGAAACCCTTTTTGACTTTAATTTCGGATACATCTCCTCTGCTCTATTGGCAATATGTTTCGTGACCTTAGGTGCCTTTTTGATGTATGGTACCGGACAAACTTTTGAGGAAAAAGGAGCCCAATTTGCTGCCAAGGTAATTGAATTGTATACCTCAACCTTTGGTGATTGGGCCAATATCATCATTTCGGCATCAGCCTTTTCGATTATGTTTGGGACTTGTGTAGCTGTTTTTGATGGTTATTCGCGAGCTTTTTCTGAAACTATTCGAGTTTATAAACAAACTCCAGACTCCACTCCTAATTCAACATCATTATATCGTTGGACTTTGGTGGCCATCTCTCTTGGATCCTTTTTGATTATTTACATTTTTCAATCCTACCCAGCAGGATTCATTAAACTGGTTATTCTGGCCACCACCATCTCCTTTTTAATGGCCCCTGTAATTGCCATCTTTAACTTTAAATTAGTTCAGGAAAAGTTTATTGGAAAAGAGTTTGTTCCAAGCAAGTTTATTCGGTTACTAGCTTATTTGGGTATTATCTTTCTCTCCGTTTTCTCAATACTCTACCTCATCTACTTCTTTAATCCTGAGTGGGTAGTGTCTCTACTGACGTCTTAACCTTTGACTTTCTAGGGTATTTCAAATCTAACATTACCATTATTGCTGTAAAGCCCCAAACCGGGACTGCCGCTTTATCGGTATCGAGATAATTGTTCAAAATTCCGTGCGTGAAATAAGTGATAAGCCCTAATGTCATACAAATCAAAAGGGTTTTGTTTATCCCATCAGGCATTCGTATGTAGAGTGTTATTCCTGTGTAAACGATAAATCCAACCAAAACGATCATGATGAGCATTCCGGGTAACCCTTGCTCAGAGAGTGGCCCTAAATACTCTGAATGGGCATTTCCTCTATTACCTGAGTTGGTTGAAATAATTGTTTTTCCACTGGACAACTGAAAAGGAGCATACACCATGGCATAGGTCCCAGGTCCCCATCCCATTACCGGACGTTCTTGCCACAAACGAATTGCACATCCCCAACGGTTCAATCGCTCAAGGTTGGAAGCATCCGTAGTGATATTTGTCATCGACTCTAAACGTTCGTCCATGTTTTCTGTAGCATGTTCAGAGTTATTTCTTTCCAAATTATGTTGAATGGCCGTCCATGACATTCCTACATATACCAAGGCTACAATCCCTAGTACCAAAAGATATTTGAATTTTACTTTGAATCGAATCAAAGCATAAACTGCAGCCGCCCCAAACAAACTTAACCAGGCTGCCCTTGTATAGGACATGATAATGGCAAAACCAAACAAAAGAATTAGCACGACAAGGGTTAAGTTCAAAATCGGTGAGTTCTTCTTACCTAATAACAAACCAAAGAAAAGCGGATAAATCAAAGCCAGTATCGCTCCATAAGAAGTATGATCTTTAAAGAAAGGCCACATAACCCAATGTCCGGTTTCTTCATCAAAACCATTTAATGCATGATTAAAAAGTGTATAACATACTACAATGGTCATTGAAAAAATGAACAACCAAACAAAACGGCTGATGTTCTTTTCATCTTTAAAGAAATAGACACCGTAGAAATAAATGGGAACGATAAACCAAAGTTTCATCAACAGATACTTGAACGAAACCATTGGTAATTCAGAAGTAATAGAGGTAAAAAAGATCCACAAGAGTTGCACCACCAGTACAATGGTAATTGGATGCCTCAAAAAGTCTTTTTGAAAACTGTTTTTCCTTATTTGAGTGAGAATAACCAGCAGCAGAATGCCAAATAAAATAGGCTCTGTAGGTAAGAATAAACCTATTGACTGTCCTGGAACAAACTCCTCAATGTTTACTGAAAGAGGGGTGAATAAAACAACAAATAAAAAGAGCTTATCCAAATGATAAACAGCTGCATAAATAACCAATAAAGCAAAAGGAATAGCATTAAATACTGATTGGCCTTTGTAGGTCAAATACAAATTTGCTCCCACAAAGAGTACTACCAAAAGGTAGAACCAACGCATATTTAATAGAGCTTTCAAGCTTTATTTTTGTCGTAATTCTCTTAAACGCTGTAGCGCCAACAAAACAAATACTGCAAATACAAAAGTTGAGAAAGTAGCAAATACCACAATGATGGCTCTTTTTGGTTTTGCCTTTTTATCCGGAATCTCCGCCATTGAATGACGAATGGTTTGTTGGATGTTAGTATGAGCATATTGATGTGCCTGATCATTCACATCCAAAATGTTTGAATATCTTAAACTAAAGAATTCTGTTAAGTTAGAATAGGTATCGTAATCAGAAGCATACTTTTGTGTAGCATCAATTTTTCGTTTAATCTCAGTTGCCAGATCGTTTCTACCAGCTTTTAATGCTTCTAAATAATCGGCATACATGTTTCCTCTTTCATCCTTACTTACAACTCCCGAGTCACTTAATGATTTTAGTCGATCTGAGTAATCTCCCATCTCATCTCTGATCAATGCTACTTCACCTTGAACAGCCCACATAGGACCAATCGCTCTTTCACGAATCATTCTATTCATCACCGTATCCACCAATCGAACAATATCATTGGCCATATTGGTTGCTATAATAGGATCTGTATCATAAACATCAATGTTAATAGAATTGTAACGTGTACGTTCAAACTTCACATTTCCTTCATATGCTTTTTGAAACTCATATTTAGAATGAGCCTCGGTTGAATCAATTTCGTAATGCGTATACAAATCATACTTATTCGTTAAACTATCTCTAATTTCAGGTGAAATAAGCACTTGTAATAATCGCTCAGCATCAGCCTCATCTCCAAATTCTACTACACTGTTACGTCCATTTGAATTAAAATCAACTGAATTGGATTTAGTTGGGAACACAACAGCTGTAGCTTTGTAATAAGGAGTCATCATCAATGACACCACAATGGATGCTACAAAGGCAATGGCAGTTATAATAATAAGCTGCTTACGAAACTTCCAAAGAAACTCAATTAGTCCTTGGGTATTAAAGTTCTGATCTTGATTCATGTTCTGGTTTTACGGGGACAAAAGTAAACAGTTTTCCGTCATCCTGCTAATGTCAGACGAATATTAGCCAAACGAATAATTTTCTGTTTTCGTATTTCCTGCCACTTTCAAATAGATTCAAGTAGAACAAAATCGTGCACATATAGTTGATTGATTATATTTACCAAAATCCTCAAAATGACATACCATGGACGAAAAATTAAGTCTTCTTTCCGAATTAATTGAGCTTTCCAAATCAGACGGAGAGGTTTCTCCAGATGAAATACACTTTATTCATACCATTTCTAAAATGATTGGACTCACTGAGGAACAAGCTCTAAATTTGTTTGAAAATCCAGCTCCCTTCGTTCCTCCAAAATCTGAGTTTGAACGAATTCTTCAATTCCATCGCCTGGTTTTATTGATGAATGTTGACCGGGATGTAGATGGAGAAGAGTTGGAAAAAATTAAACAATTAGGATTAAGAATGGGCTTAGCTCCTGCCGCTATTTTGGAAGTATTGCGTCGCATGTATGATTATGAAAACCATGTAATTCCGCCGAACGAGCTCATTAACATTTTTACCAAATACCACAATTAAGCAAAATTCGGCTTCTTCGTTCACATAAAGTTCCTGAGCTAGATCCCAACCAACGAATCTATGATTATTTAGTTGGGCTTTTTCCCGAACTCCCAAGTAGAAAAGGGGTTAAAAAGGCTATTGAAAAAGGAGAAATTAAACTGAATGGCAATTCAACACAAACGGGATGGTGGTTAAAAGGTGGAGAGTTAATTGAATTGTATGATTTAGAGAATGCCAGACCGAAAGATTATCCATTTGAACTGGAAGTACACTATGAAGATGATGATTTGGCCGTTATTTTTAAGCCAGCTGGATTAGTCGTTAGTGGAAATCAATACAAAACACTCTATAATGCCCTTCCGTCTAATTTAAAACCTTCCAAAAAAGCAGATTGTTTACCTTCTCCCCTACCTGTTCATCGTTTGGACAAAGCAACATCTGGTCTTATTTTAATTGCTAAGACCAAATTATCCCGCATTCAACTGGGAGAATTATTCGAAAAACGTGCCATTCAAAAAACCTATTCGGCCCTTGTGATGGGAAAACTAGAAGGATCAGGAAAATTTGAATCTCTTGTTGATGAAAAAGAAGCCTTAACCTATTATGAATCAAAAGTTATTGGAAGATCAATCAAAAATGATTACCTCAGTTTGGTTGAATTAAAACCAGTAACAGGTCGTACCCATCAACTACGGGTTCATTTATCTCAGGCAGGCTTTCCAATTTTGGGCGATTCACTCTACAGTCCCAAAAATAAAACCTTAAAGCACAAGGGACTGTTTTTATGCAGCCATAAATTGCAATTCACTCATCCTCACTCCAATAAAAACATTTTAATTAGCTGTTTACTTCCTGAAAAATTCGAAAAAAGGCTAAAATCTGAAAATAATCGTTGGAACAAATACCATTCGGTATAATTTCTGTATGCCTGAAAATAAGCTTCATCCGTTCTAAAGTTAACTTAGTCTAAAAATCGTAAGTTATCTACCCCATAATCGACAAAAAAAGAAACAACTAACTTACCTTTACATAAAATTTATAAATTATGGCACGTAAAAAGTCCAACGAAAAAGTAGAAAAAATTATTAGAGATATTAAAAATTCTACGCCAAAATTTAAGCTCCAATTGGATAAAAAGACGACCATAACGTTAAAAACAAAGGAGCAAGTACAAAAATGGATGGAATTATACCCTAAGGCTCAAATTATTTCGTAATTTCGGAGAATAATTTCAGCCTTAGTGTTACATAACTTAAGGTTTAATATTTCATAGTTTAGTTTTAAATTTAAAAGGGGATCAATCTTTATTGGTCCTCTTTTTTATATTTAGCAGGAATTTGAGAGCTTTTGGGCAACTCAAAACGAAAAGAAAATAATGATTGAAATAGGTAAATACAATACCCTTAGGGTGGTAAAAGAAGTTGATTTTGGTTTGTACCTGGATGGTGGCAATGACTTTGGGGAAATATTACTACCCAAACGCTATGTTCCGGAAGAAACGGAAGTAGATCATTATTTGGATGTTTTTATTTATCTAGATTCGGAAGATCGCTTGATTGCGACTACAGAAACTCCTTTTGCTCAAGTAGGTGATTTTGCCTGGTTAAAATGTGCCGGAACGAGTAAATACGGAGCTTTTTTAGATTGGGGATTGATGAAAGATCTTTTTGTTCCCTTTCGTGAGCAACGAACTGAAATGGAGACAGGCTTATCTTATTTTGTTCGGGTTTATTTGGACGAAGAGACTGAGCGGGTTGTAGCCAGCTCTAAAGTTTATCAATTCCTTGACAATGTTCCCATTGAATTTGAAGAAGAAGATGAAGTAGACTTGATTATTGGGCAAGCCACCGATTTGGGGGTTATGGTCATCATTAACGGAACTCATTCTGGTCTGGTTTATAAAAACGAAATTTTCCGTCCTCTTAAACCTGGTGAAAAATGTAAAGGCTTCATCAAAAAAATTCGGGAAGATGAAAAAATAGATGTTCGTCTTCAGCAGTCAGGACTTCAACACATCGAAAAGGCGGCCAATGACATTTTGCAGAAATTACAAAAAAGTGGTGGTTACCTTGAAGTCAATGATAAATCCTCTCCGGAAACGATCAAACATGTTTTTGGTCTTTCAAAAAAAGCCTTTAAAAAAGCTATTGGAGGATTATACAAAGAGCGTTTTATCACCATCGAGAAAGAAGGAATTCGTTTAAACTAAATTTCTATTCCTTTTTCAGAAAAGCAAATTGGGAAACAACGGTGGTATAGGAACCAACTACCGGAATCTCTTCCTGATCTTCTTTGCCAGCTGTACCTCCACTCTCTTGTCGGTTAACTGAAGAAGTTATTCTCATTTCAATTCCCTTCTTAAGCAAGGTATAATTAACCCACAAAATAGACCCTTGTACTTCAAATAGTGAAATAAGCTCATTCTCAAAAAGAGAAACATCCAACAAAATCCCATTATTCTCATCCATCATAAAACGATTTTCATCTTTATGTTTTAGTTGATAAGGCCTTACATCTTGTGCACTATCGCCATAAATCAATGTCCAATTGTATAGACTGTCATTGACCTTTTCAATCTTTAATTGCATAGGAACTTCCGTTTTTTTTCCCTTTACCGAAACAATCTCTAATTTGCCCGAATAAGTACCATCCCATTCATCTAATTGCTGGCTAAATCCCATGCTAATCAGTGCACAAAACAACAAGGTCAAAACATTTTTCATCTTTACTCTATTTTTTAATTGTGATTTAAAACTAAACATACTTTCTATTTCTTGCTTCAATGGTGCGTTTTGCAAGTCTTTTTTCTTTGAAAAAGTCAATTTTTAATACTATCTTAGGAGTACAACGTACTGACTCTAATTTGCACCCATGTCCCACAGACCTTTTCCATATTTACTGTGGATAGTTATTCTTCTATATGCCTGCGATGAAGCTAAGGATCGCGAACTCCAAAATGTAGAAATCACCCAGGCTCCCGTTGAACGAAGTTTTGCCTATTCTGACTATTCATCTCTAAAAGGGAACAGCCAAAAACTTGATTTAAAGAAGGCTGACTATAAAGTCGTTCGTCAACTAGAAGGAACGAAACTTAAAAAGAACATTGTTAAGGCCGGAAAACCAAAAAAGTATGGAGTTCCTGCCCAATTACCCTCTGTTCATTTCTCTTCCAACACCTTAAAAGAACAAAAACCGTATAGAACAGAACCTCAAATTGTCAATTCCGGTTTTCCAGACTGGAACACCACTTTACCTCCCCGTTATCGCGATGCATCCAAATTTGATATCCAGTACATGGATGTAAATCAAGGACTCAATTCCTCTTACGTATGGGATATTGAGCAGGATGCTGATGGCTATATGTGGTTTGCCACTTTTGGAGGAGGTCTTGGACGTTATGATGGCCGTTCATTGGTTCGGTATACCGAAAATCAAGGCTTACCCTCTAGTTACATTTGGTGTTTAGAAGAGGATCATGACGGAAATTTATGGATTGGTACCTATGGTCATGGTTTAGCCAAATTTGATGGAAAAGCCTTTTCGAAATATAATACCGAAAATGGTCTTCCTTCCAATGAAATTTTATCACTGTTGGTAGATATTGAAGGGAATTTGTGGATTAGCACAGATACAGCTGGTGTTATAAAATTTGATGGTAGTCGTTTTACACCTGTCAATACTTCAAATGGTCTTTCCTCAAACGAAGTATGGGACATTTATCAGGATGATCGAAGAAACATTTGGTTTGCGACGAATGGTGGAGGAATAACCATTTATGATGGTAAAGACTTCTCTTACCTCAGCACGCAGGAAGGCCTATCATCAGATACAGTTTGGACGGTAACGCAGGATGAAGATGGTTTTATTTGGATTGGGACAAATGGCGGAGGCCTCAATAAATATGATGGTGACAGCATTACCGTTTATACCAAAGAACAAGGTTTATCATCTAACCGTATCAGAGATATTTCAGAAGATGATGATGGCGTTTTGTGGTTAGCAACTGAAGGTGGAGGACTTTGCTCTTTTGATGGTAAAAGTTTTGGAAAATACTCACTGGCAGAAGGAGTTACCTCAGATTTTATTCGATCTATATATTGTGATGAAGAAGGAAATGTTTGGTTTGGAACGGATGGTGGTGGTGTTAACCGTTTTGCTCCTCATTCCTTTAGGCATTATACCAAGGATGATGGTATGATCTCCAATTTTGTTTGGAGTATTTTTGAAGACTCTAAAGGAAATATTTGGTTTGGAACCGATGGAGATGGAGCATGCATGTTTGACGGAGAAACCTATACCTATTTTACAGAAGAAGATGGTTTGGGTAACAACATCGTACTTTCCATCATTGAGGATCATAATGGACACATTTGGTTCGCAACGGACATGGGGGGAATTAGTTGGTATGATGGAAAAAAAATCATGACTATAAATCAACAAGACGGTCTTCCTTCTAACCGTTTTTGGGATATTCTAGAAGATTCTGAACATAATTTGTGGTTTGCTTCCAACGATCAGGGAATCTGTAAATACGATGGCACTACCCTAACTACTTATAATAAAGAAAGTGGTTTGCTTTCTAATACCATTATTAAACTATTTGAAGATAGAAATGGGGATATTTGGATCATCAATCAGGAACGAGGTGTTTCTAAAATTCGAGGAGACAAAATCTCTCATTACACCGCCAAAAATGGCTTGAGTTCTAATTTGGTTCAGTCCATTCATCAGGACTATCAAGGAAATATTTGGTTGGGGCATACCGGAAAAGGATTGGATAAGTTTGATGGAAAAACCATCACTAATTTCACCACAGCTGATGGACTCAATTCTAATTATATCTGGTCCATCAACGAGGATTCTTCCAAACGACTTTGGATTTGTACCGAAACCGGTATCAGTTGCATGAACATTGACACTTTAACAGATAGTCCTTTTCCAAAAATATATTCGTACACCAAGCAAGACGGTTTAAAGTCACTCGACTTTTATCCCAATAGTACCTTATTCGACTCTAATAACCGACTTTGGTGGGGAAGTAGCCATGCTGTTACAATGCTTGACCTTAATCACTTTGATTTGGTCAATACCTCTCCTATCATTCACCTCACTAATGTTGTAATTAATGAAGAAAATATTGACTTCTCTAAACTCTCCATTTCAGATAGTCTGGGTTACACTTATTCATCGGTTGAACAATTCGAGAACGTTCCCGTTGATCTGGATTTATCGTATGATAATAACCACCTGACATTCCATTTTTCCGGAATTGATTGGAATGCATCTCAAAAAGTCAAATTCAGTTACTTACTGGAAGGAATTGATTTACATTGGAGTGCCCCTTCTACTGAAAACAAGGCTGATTATCGAAACTTACCTCCTGGCGAACATACCTTTAAGGTCAAAGCTTTAAGCGCATCTGGAATGTGGTCCGATCCAGTTGAAATTACTTTTAACATTTCTCCTCCCTGGTGGGAAAGTTGGTGGGCTATCATTGCTTATCTATTTGGTTTATACCTTATCGCTCATGCAGGATACAAGGTCCGAACTATCAAGTTTAGAAAGCACCAACGTGTATTGGAACAAACTGTTCGTAAGCGAACCAATGAGCTTTATATCCAAAAAAAGGAATTGGAACGGCAAAAATTTGTAGTTGATACTGCCTACTCTCAACTTGAAGAAAAGAATGATGAAATCATGGATTCCATCACCTACGCCAAACGAATTCAGGCTGCTATTTTACCGTCTGATCAATATGTTCAGCAAAATTTACCCGAATCCTTTGTACTTTATTTACCAAAAGACATTGTTGCAGGTGATTTTTATTGGTGTGAAAAAGTCGGATCAAAAATTCTAATTGCAGCAGCAGATTGTACCGGACATGGTGTTCCGGGTGCAATGATTAGTGTTATTTGCCATTCTGCGCTCAATAGAGCCTTAAGAGAATATAACTTAAGCAGACCTGATGAGATTTTGAATAAAACCCGAGAAATCATCATTACCAAATTTGAAAAGAGTGAAGAAGGTATTCGGGATGGAATGGATATTTCATTGGCTGTTATTGACATGAATTCGGGTATCATTCAATGGGCAGGAGCCAATAACCCACTTTGGATCATTCGGAAGGATCAGGATATTGTTCAGGAAATTAAGGGGGATAAACAGCCTATTGGTAAATATCCGTCAAGCAAACCCTTTACCAGTCATGAAATTAAAATTGAAAAGGGAGATACTATTTACTTACTAACCGACGGCTTTCCGGATCAGTTTGGTGGAGAAAAAGGCAAAAAATACAAGTCCATTAACCTAAAAGATTTCTTACTCAAAATCAGTAAGGATGACATGAACATTCAACCTTATAAACTCAAAACGGAGTTTTATCATTGGAAAAATGAACTGGAACAAATTGATGATGTCTGCATTATTGGCGTTCGATTTTAATAATGACCATGGACAGTGCCTTAGAACTAAAACAAAAATACCAGGACAAGCTCATTTCAAATGTTGAACAGGCTATACCATACTTGGAACAATCAAGCCTATTTCAAAACTTGTTGATTGACTTTGAAATGAATAATCTCAACCTACTGCATCGTCTTATCCAAATTGCAGAAATTCCATTTTCGTATTATCATCCAAAAGTTAGTTCATGGAGAGATCAATTGGCTCAAAATACCTTTTGTGAAGAAGGTTTTTCTCTAAACGGAGAAAAAGATGACCTTTTGGCTTGTTACAATGCTATGATTACATCCGTTTTATTTGAGCTCAAATACGAAAACATATCCCAACTACAGGCAGGAATAAACTGGATTTTAAAATATCAAAATGTGGATCGGAATCGTGAAAACAAGTGGAACGGAAAAGCCATTCATAAATATGGTGGCTGCATGAAATCTACACCTTGCTACATTGGAATTGTTAAATCTATGATTACCCTAACTGCAGCAAAAAAGCGAAAAGATTTAAACATTGAAAAGGTTCAACCTAAACTGAATAAAGGCTTGGAATATATACTCGATCATCAATTATACCAACGAAAAAGTAATTCGGCTCCCATAACCAAAGACATTACCAAATTAACTTATCCGTTTACCTACAAAACTAATTTGATTGAGATTTTACGCTTACTTAAATCCAATGATAAACTAGAAGATCAACGAAGTTCAAATGCGCTGGAATTTATTCTAAAAAAGCAAAAAAAAGATGGTTTTTGGCGGGTAAACAGTTTCTATAAACCAAAGTTTTGGGTAGATTTTGACCTTCCAAAACAAAAAGCCGAGTGGATCAGTTTTGAAGTTAAAGCAATTGTAAATGAATCAGGAAAAAATACTTAATCAGCCTATAACGATACTTTATCATTTGTACCATTTTTGGATCTTCGTTTCTCGACAAAAGATTCTTAAAGAATACAACTAAAAGTAAAGCAATCACACAAAACCAAATAAACTTGATCAAACTACGTAAACTTACAATTGATGACCTTGAGGAGTACAAATACTGGAAACTTCCTGTTCATGATTACCATGAATTCAACGGTCCTTATTACCCAAAAGACTCAGCTGAAGAAATTGAGAAGAGCATTAACAATTTAAGAGAGGACTTTTTAAACGGTACAGAGGTTTTAAGCCATAAACGTATCATCACCAATAAATCTAATGAACTAATTGGCGAAGTAAGTTGGTATTGGAAGTCAAAAGAAACCAATTGGATGGAGATTGGAATTGTGATCTTTAATAGCAAATTTTGGAGCAAGGGAATTGGGTTTCAAGCCTTGAGTTTGTGGATTGATGAATTGTTCACTGAAAAAAAGGAAATTGTACGCCTGGGACTCTCTACCTGGTCAGGGAATGATGGCATGCTTAAACTGGCACAAAAATTGGGCATGAAAAAAGAAGCAGAGTATCGAAAAGCTCGAATTGTGAAAGGAAAATACTTTGACTCTATCAGTTACGGAATTTTAAGGGAAGAATGGGAGGCTCTGAAAAACAACGATTAATGTAATTTATAAATGAAATCCTTTTTAGCCTTATTCTTCACCACTCTCCTATTCAGCAATTTAAGTCTTGGACAAAGCCAATATTTTAAGCTTAAAATTGAAATAGACATTCCGGCTGAGGCTCTCCCAAATAAAAGTCAAATCATTATAAGCCCAGAAGTAACTGGTCACCCTTTCAAGTGGTTTGCTTTTCAGCATTTAAAAGCAAGGGGAAATGCACAAATAGTACCTACCCAGTCATCATGTCATTTGATTTATCGAGATAGTACAATTTTGTATAAAGGTCAATCTGCTCCAGAAAACATTAAACCAGGTACTATTACCATTGAAGTAATTGATAAAAAAGGGAATTCTGAATCAAGTACCTTAAGCTTTAAATGGGGAGAACCGATCCGTTATTATTTTGATGAGGATAAAGAACAATTCTTTACTTGTACGGCAACCTATACCGTTGATTAAACGACAATTTATCGCTTATCAATAAGCAGAGGAGCTTTGTTAAAAAACTCAAAATTTTAATCTTCAAGCAAGATTATCAGTTACCTTACATTTTCAATTGACATCTACTACTGAAACAACAACTTACTTCTAATGATATTGAAATACCTGACAATCTTTGGTTGCTTACTCACAATTTCATCTCATAGTCAGGCCAACCTAAAAGGAGAATGGGTGGGCCCCGACTTACAACTCATTGAATTCAAACAAAAACAACTCCACCATTCCTATTACGATGATCAAGGCTTTAAAATAAAACGACTCGATAGCATTTTAGTCTTGAGAAACTGGTATGGTTTATCTGGAAAAATAACTCCTCAAAAAGAAGATTTACATTTTAAATTATCTCTTTTTTCGGAGGATAGTTTACAACTTCAGGCCTTAAACCGGAACGCAAAAGATTTTGTTGAAATTGGTTTTCATTCTTCTCAGGATGAAATTACATTCATTCGCAGGGAAAAATTAGAACAACGTTCTCTCTCTTTTCAATCTATCTTTTTTGAGGCTTTAGGCTCACCGTGGGGACAACGATCCTTTAGAATTAGAATTGATTCATCAGGTTTTGCTCAGGCTCAAGCTCAAAAAATGTACTCCCATTCGGGACAAGATGATGAAAAAAGTGAAAAAATACTACACGCTCAATTGTCTCCCGAACAAATGCAATCACTTTTAAAGCGCATCAAAAACTGTGGTCTTCCACATATACCTTCTCAACTTCCCTCGGCATTTGATACGCAAAACATTCGTATCATATCAAAATGCAATGATCAAATTCAAAAAAGTACGGGTAATATCATTCCTATTATCGTATATCCTCTTCAGAATTACCTAATACACCTATTGGATAGCCTTGAATGGACAGAAGCCACTGAAGTGATAGAATGGGAAATTTTGTAACTGCATAGACTTTTTTAGCTTACTTAAAACCTCTTTTGGCTTTGATGGCCTCATAAACATCTGAAATTTTCTGGAATTTTTCGACAGCATCTTTCTGGAACTCCTCACCTAAATGGGCAGCTTTATCGGAAGAAATAAATCATCGGTGGTTAAAATCTTGTTTAAAACTCTTGCTGACACGTATCATATTTAATGCTAACTTGTAGATTAACAAAAACTTAAAAACTATGGAATTAGAGAATTCAGAATCTTATTTAGATGATGATGAAGACGATCTTGATGAATATTTAGAGGAATCATTAAACAGCTTGGATAAGATTTCGGGACTGCAGGAGTTTATGGAATTTTGCAAAGAATTAAATGAACGAGTAGATGAAGATGACGTTCCAAATGTAATTATCGAATCACAGGCAGAACATCAAAAATACTTTGAGCAACTAAAGGCCTTTAACTATCCTGCTGATTTTCTGGAATGGCATGAAAAACATGGGCACGTTTACCTATGGCTGGAAACCACCAAAGTAGTTCAAAGTAAAACTGTTTTAGAAGAGTTACACAGTGATTGGTTTAGTCTGTTAACACATAATGGTTTTCTCTTTTTAACGACCGATGCTGCCGGTAATGCTTACGTTATTGACACCAATGTACAAGCTCCTCAAATCAAATTTGCAGCCCATGAAGAAATGTATTTTGGCGATGCTACTATCCCTAACATCTATTCGGAATTTTACGAATTTGAAGTAGGCGCCGACGGACAAATTCAGAAGAATCCTAAAAATCTGGACACCAATTTAATTTTTGACGAGAACAGAAGTTTTATTTCTGATTCCGTTTATCTCGAAGATTATTACGCCCAAAAACTTAAGAGTTGTGGCTGCACCAGTTTCCTTGAATTTTTGAAAGAACGGTTACGAACAGGACTTATCGAATATTATGTTCTGGATGTTTAAAAGCGTGTAAATTTGTACCTCCATTTAAATGGATAGTACAGGACAATGAAAAATCCAGATCGCCCAGAAAATCAGGATCTAACCAACGGCCATTTTTTTCATTCAAAAGATGATGGTAGTAAAATCTTTTTTTACGATTATAAACCCATTCAAAATTATCGGTCAACTATTTACATTATTTCAGGGATAACCGGAATTAACCATCGTGCAGAACGGGATATCATTGAGCAGCTAAGCAATAATGAAAATCGAATTGTAGTTGTGCACCCCAGAGGTAGTGGATACTCGGATGGTAAACGAGGCGATGTAACTGATTTTTCGCTTTTCATCAAGGATTATGTTGACCTCATACAACAAGATGTGGGTTATAAGTCAACTCAGTATCCTGTTTTTCTCTTTGGTCATAGTATGTCTTGCGCAATTTTAGCCGCTATTGCAGATCAATTACCGAACATTCAGGGAGCTATCTTAGTCAATCCAGCTTATTTGCTCAAAAAAGCAAAAGGTATGTCTCCTACTTTTTGGGATTATGTCAAATATGCGGCTTATTACATTTTTGCTAAACATACTCCCATTGTCAATATGGCTGGAAATCCATCCCTAATTCAAAATGAAGATGATCGTAAAGAAGCTGAAACCAGAATGAATGATCCTCTTTTAGTGAAATACTTTAGCCTGTATATGATGATGGAAGCCCAAAAGATGATGAACTCGATTTGTGACTACGCAAAAAAAGCCAATTATCCGCTGCTTTTACTTCATGGAACTAACGATTCTATTGTGGATAAAAAAGGTTGTGATTTAATCTTTAAAAACTGGAAGTGCAGTAATAAACGTTACGAACTGATAACGAATGGTTCACACGGAAAGTCAACCGTAAAATTAGCTAACAAAGTCATAAAAAACTGGTTGGAGAGTATGATGGAGGATACAAAGCTTGAAGAACAATGTTAGTTTTGCTGGCCAAAAGGATTTTCATTTAAATGAACAACGAATCAATCAGTAAAGCTGAAAAGTTCTGGGACAGAGCAGCAAAAAGCTACGACAGGGAAGAGAAAAAGGATGAAAAGATCTATCAGCAGATTCTTGAAAAACTAGATACTCACCTAAAATCAACAGATCATGTTCTGGATTTTGGTTGTGGAACAGGTCTTATCTCAAATAAACTGACTACAGTCGTTGAAAAAATTCATGGAATTGATGTTTCCTCAAAAATGATTGAAATAGCCCGTGAAAAGGCTAAAAACCAATCACTCAAAAACATCACTTATGAACACGCTACACTCTTTGATAACCGACTGGAACAAGGTACTTATGATGCAGTTTTAAGCTTTTATATTCTCCATTTATTGGATGATGCTCAAATGGCAATTGAAAAAACGCATGAACTCTTAAAAACAGACGGACTATTGATTTCAGTTACCCCCTGCATGGGTGAAAAGCCTTTAATGAAAAGTCTATTTGCTTTTCTTTCCAAACTAAAGCTCGTGCCTAAAATTAAATCATTCAAACAAAATGGTTTGGTACAACTTCTTACTACTGCTGGATTTGAGATTATAGTGAATGAAAAGCTGAGTAATACATCCAATCAATACTTTATTGTAGCAAAAAAGTAAATTTAGGTTAGGTTCAAAATCAAATAAAAGTATTTATCGCTCATTGAATTTCATATCCTTTTCAAATAAAAAATACCATTTTTTGTCCGCTCAAAACTGCATTAAATTCGTTTAATGCTTTATAAAATATTTATTCTGTCAATCCTTCTATCCAAAAGTCTATTCTATTCTTTTGGCCAGGAATGTTATTACGATTCACTATCTAATCAATTCAATATATCCATTGAATCAAAGAAAAATAAGGTTAAAAACTCTACTCTCGATTCAGTTTATATAAAAGTTGTAATCCGTAATAAAGACACAGACTCAGTTATTCAAACAATAAGAAAGAATCAAGAATTAGCTTGGGACTCTCAAGAAAGTAACTGCTCTCACGTAAGATCCTATCAAACAACTTTAAATCTTGATTTACCCGTTGTAGATAATGATTTTGGAAGACTCATTATTGCCGATTTCAACTTTGATGGTTTGGATGATTTTGCATTTTCTTATGACGCCAGTGTCACCTCTGGTCCTATTTATCACTTCTACATTCAACAAACCGATGGGACATTTATTCGACAAGTTTTTTTGAGCGAAAACATGGCATTCTTTCCTGCAATCATTGATACAGAAAAGAAACAACTCATCACCCATACCCATGCTAATACCTATCAAATTGGTATTAGGACTTTTCAGTTTAATCCAGAAACCAACAGTTGGTATCTCCTCAATCAAATTAAGCGATAACCTTCATCCTAAAAACTCCTTTTAAATCGTCTAAAACAATTTTCTGTTCACTGAAAAAACTGCATCTTTACAGCATAAATAAGAACTTTCCTTTTCCAAACTGGATAAACAACATACTTTTCGGCAATGGCAGACACCATCATAGAATGCAAAAATTGTAGAAATAAATTTCAAGGGAAGTTTTGCAACAATTGTGGTCAACAATCCAACACGAAAAGAATCAACTTTAGTTATTTACTAGATCAAATAAGCAATAGCCTTTTACAACTGGAACATGGTTTTTTCTTTACCATAAAAGAACTATTCACTCGTCCTGGACATAGCATTAGAGAATTCATTGAAGGAAAAAGAAAGCGTCATTTTAAACCCCTGGCATTTGTTTTAATTACTTCCTCCATTTATTTAATTGCTGCTTATTTTGCTGATAATACCACTTACTTGGAAGAAAGCTTTTCGGGGATAGCAGAAGGTATTGAATCCACAAACAAAAAATACTCCCTATCCAGAACCAAAAATATTCTTAATTGGTTATCGACCCATTCTGATTATGCAACGCTAGTTTTATTGCCCTTATTTTCATTCGCTTCGGTTATTTCTTTTGCCAGATTCAAATATAACTTTGTTGAACACCTGATTTTAAATATCTATATAACCGGTCAACAAACACTCATTTTCATTGTTTTTATTCTATTGAATTTTGTCATCGATGACCCTGATAATTGGCTGCAAGTAATTGCATCATGGATTTCAACTTTATGCATTTTTTGGACATTTTTCCAATTCTTTAATACCAAGAAAACCATCTCTAAATTGTTACTCACTGTATTAACCGGCTTTCTTTATTACACCTTTATTTTTATAATCATGTTTATGGTTGGTTTTTTAGAGATTGTTTTTACCCACTAAAAACAATCTTTAAAACTGTTATTATTCCTTTCTCCATAAAAATGCCTCCAAAGAATAATGATTAACTTTAACTGATAAGCTATCAGTGAAACAAATCATCCAAAATAACATTCATTCAACAGACTCAGCTTACGACATTCAACTAAGAATCAACTTAAAAAAGACCGTAACCAATGAGCAACTGAATTCAATTGAATCGGAACTGGATTCGGCCTTAATGAACCTTGGAATTGGGTTTGCTTCGGCAATGGGAGATGATTTTATTTCAGCCTCTTTATTGGATTTTGGCTCATCCCCTACTTTTGATGATTTGAGACTTATCCTTGATAAAACATTAACTCAACATCTTAGTCTTGTTCATTCTGTCTCTTATTCCAAATCAGAATACCTTCAAACTCATTATGATTTTGTTGCTAAAACTGATCAACCTTTTGAACAATGCTATAAAGCCTTTAAGGAAGCTTTTGGGTGGGTTGACTTTAGAACCATCTGTTCAAAAAGTGACAGTCCAATTAATAAATCATTTAATGGTTCCGACAAAGACAAAACCATTGCCTTTTATGTCGCCGAATTTAAAATGGATAAGCAAAGCCACATTCAAATTGCCATTGGATCAAAAAGACTAAATGATTTAGAATTTGATGAATTGAAATCTAATTTAATCCAGCTGTTACCCAACATACAAAGGGTGAAATGGAATGGTTTTAATTTTGATCATGAAAAGGAAATTTGGAAATTTCCTAAAAGCCGAAAATTATTTGAAGTACGAAAAAACTCCAACCAACTATGAAAATCTCACTTCTCGCTTTAATTCCCATTTTGCTCATTGGCATTTCTTGTTCAAGTCAAAGTGAAAAACTTAAAGGAACCTGGAAGTTGGAACGTTATCAAGAATATGGTAAATGGAATGGGGAACTTAAGCTAGAAGATGATGTATCGGATTTTTACGAAACGGAATATTGGAAATTTGATAACGACAGTTTATATAAACTCAATGCAAAAAAGCGAAGAGAAGATGCTGAAAAATATGTCATTGAAGGGGACACCATTTGGTATAAATACTGGGAAATGACAGACAAATATTTTGACTTTTTTGAGATCATTAAAATAACCGACGAACACTTAGAACTTAAAACAGAAAGTAAACGAAAAGTGAACTATTATTACCTTAGACGAGAAGATGATTAATCATGAAAAACTATTACGATATACTAGAACTTTCACCTAAAACTTCCATTTCCAACATCACCCAAAAGTACCTTCGTTTTCTTCAAGAATTCAGAGAAAAAAGAAATCAAAAGAAGTATGATGTAATGCTCTTTTCCGAAAGAGCTGAGGCTTACTTTGTACTTAAAAACGCTAAACGAAAATCCATCTACAATAGGCTGTACGCTATCCATTTTGAAAATAAAGACTTCCTTAACCCCAAAACACAGGCTAAATGGGAGAGCATGATTCAAAAAGCCTCAATACAGGGAAAAAATTACGCTCAGTATTTGATTGAATCTGACGATGCCGAACTCAGACGTGAAAGAAGAAGACGTAAAGGTCGAAGCAAAAGTTTTTTACGCTCAATTATTGAATTTATGGTAGAGGCCATTTTCAGCAACCTACCTCTATTTTCGTAAGGGATAAATCGTTACTTTTAGTAATGTTACTTACCAAATTATGAGACTTTTACTGGCATTTTTTCTACTCATTCAACCTTTTTCTGAATCGATTTCGGCACAAGCTGACGGTAATTATACCGATTTACTAATTCTTCATGCAGATGGACGGTACAAAAACTGCATCAAAAAAGCTAAAAAATATATTCGTTCTAAAAAAACAACAAATGATGAATTCCCCTATTTAGTTACATCTGCTTGTTATTATAGAATTTCACTGGATCAAATGTATGATTCTGATTATCCTGATGCTCAGAAAAAAGCACTGGAATATGCTGGCTATGCATTTGGTAAATGTGCAGATGAAAGCGTCTATTCTGAATTTAGAAATGACTTTTTACCTGATTTAGTTGACATGACAATTCACGATATTCGATTTGAGTTCGATGAAGCTGATAGTTTATATTTTGAAGAAGTTATTTCAATGGTAGACCTTATCCTTAAATTTAAACCTAATGAAGCTGGATTTTATTTTATTAAATCAGCTTGCCTAAATTATCTGAATGATACCTCCAAGGCTCAACTTTCTTATGAGAAAGGAAAAGAGATTTTAAAAACTTTTGATGTTCTATCAGTTGCCGGAAAATATGCTCTTAAGCAAGGTGTTTTTTCTTGTGTCGATATTTATTCTAGTAATTCCAATTATTCTGAAGCGAAACAATTACTTGATTTATGCTCAAAATCCCTTTCAAAAGATGAAGAATACCTCTATGAATTAAAGGCAATTGAAAGCTACTTAGAAAAGTACTAACCTCTTAGTATGTAAATAACAATAAGACATCTTGGAATTATTTATGTTTGTAAAGAATGTGACCGAGTAAAATCAGACATTAACGAATAAGCTAAATCAGTACAACAAACTTCTTTCAACAAAATGGGAATAGCAATTGACATCTACTTTTTGTACCAATTGGAGAATGACAAACATCTGCTATTGAAAGTGGGCCGCCCGGGATTTAGTAATGCCAATCAGAATGAAGAAAATTGGGCAGATGAGATTTCAGACAACAAAAAGAACATATTACTTCAGAAATACCTGAATAAACATGAATTAAATCAAGCCAAATTCATTGGAGAATTCCAAGGTTTACCAGAAGGAGACATTCTTTATGAGGAAAAAGGACAACCCAATTTAACGGACTTATGGTTTACTCAGACCACTTATGGTCATCCCTGGATCTTTTTATCATTAGCCCAATCAGAGGAAGAATTTTGGGCTATTTGTGAAGAAGAAAATTTTGCCGATAATGGAATGAAAAAAGAAAATCTCCTTACCCCTGCTTTTCATTTAGCCTGTACCGACTTTATTACCGAAAACGATTTTGATCATACAACATAAATGGGTTATTAACAGAAAAAGTAGTCCTTCACAAACTTAAACCCAACCGATTTCTCTCGCTTTTCTCAAAAAAAATTTGCTCAGGGTGTAATAAATCATCATTTTGACCACTAATCGGAGAAAAAGAAAGCGTGAGTATCGATTTTTATACCCAGTACATTCTTCCCTATGCCGGAATTATCATTAAGATATGCAGGGCGTACAGTAATTCTCAGGAGGACTTTGAAGATTATTATCAGGAAGTTTGCCTGCAAATTTGGCGAAGTCGAGATAACTTCAAAGGAAACTCCGAATGGTCTACCTGGATTTATCGTCTTTCTCTCAATGTTTGTTTAACCCTTTTAAAAAAGGACAACAAACGCAAAGGGCAAGCCTTTAGTTCTGACTCCTTACCCGATCAGCTAATTGAAGAAAGTAAAATCTTCGCTCAGGAAGAATTGGATCAGTTGTACATGGCCATTAAACAACTTTCCGAAACTGACAGAGCTGTTATTTTATTGTATCTGGAAGAAAAATCATATCAGGATATCGCAGATATCATAGGTACTAATTCCAACAACATTGGAGTGCGCATTCAACGAATTAAACAACGTTTAAAAAAATTACTCGATGGAAAAGTCAATTGAACAAATATGGAAAGAAGGCTTCATTAATGAAAAAGCCTTAATTGCTCCAAAACTGAATGACATCTACAATCAAAGGTCACACAATTTGATTGATAAACTAATCCGTAAAATGGAATTTGAGGTAAAATTGCTAATTCCTATGAGCATTTTTGTAGGGATCATCAACACCTTTATTGCCGAACATATTGTTTGGGGTATTTTATCTTTTATTCCCTTTATCCCCTTCTTTATCATGGGGCGAAAACAACTGAAATCTGTTCGAAATTTAGATTATAACCTCAATTGTTACGAATACCTCAAATCGGTCGATCAAAAATTCAAAAGTATCCTACGGTTCAATGAAAAAATGACCGTAATTGTAGTCGCTATCTTCTTGTTTCCCATGCTTCTTTACACCTATTTCAATCAACAGGATAAAACTTTTGGTGAAATATTTGGTGCGTCTGAAATAGGTGGTTCTAATCTTTTAATTTTCCTTATTTTACCGATTATATTATTCATTAGCTGGGGGATTTTTAGAATTACCTCCAAAGTAATTTATAAAGAACGAGTAAAAATGCAGGCTTTAATTGAAGATATGGAGGCTTTGCAAAAGGAATTGGGGTAATAACTCTTAAATTTTAATTTAGAACTAGAAGATGGGACAAACCGGAATTGGAATAATGGAAAATGATGAAGCTTTAGATATCCATTATTTATATTTTGAAAAGTATAATGCGGGAAAAAGTCCCTCTGAAATTGAAAACTGGTTCAGATCTCAATATCCTTCCAACTTTAGTCAGGAATTAATTGAGGATAATTCAAATTTTTGGATTGGACTTGCAATGACTCAATGGGAAACAGGAGCATTATCACCCTTTGTCAATAAAATGATCTTACAAATCATTGACAGGGATATTGAATCGGATTTATGGGGAGACGAATATGTAGAAAGGAAAAAACACCTTGAACGTTTTTATAAGAAAATCTCAAAAGAAAAGAAATCACCCAAAAAGCCTGTAAAACAGCGTTTATTTAAAGCTCCATTCAAAAAAGGTGACATAATTACATCTCCTATCTATACTTCAGAAAAGAAAAATTATTCTGATAAATGGGGAATATTAATTTGTCTTGGACATTCAGAAGGGCTACAAAAAACCGCAAAAAACCTCTTTCTCAAAACAACATTTTGTAAAAACTCTCCTGCTACAGTGGCAGATGTGAACGAGATTCTGGTAAACAGAGAAGATGATGAATTCTTTGTAAATATTTTTAGATTTTCTTTAACCTCTCTCTCCAAAGAAATTGGTGATTTCGATCATCTTGACAAACTCCAATATGTAGGAAATATCAATATTGAAAAAAGTTTCGATATGAGTCTTTATCCTGGAGGTGGAGGATGGCGTAATAGTGGATTTCCCGATTCAAAAAAGACTATTCCACTGAATGAGATCATAAATAAACCTGACTCTCCATACACTGAGTGGGCTGAGCTAATTGTTTTATTAAATAGTCTTCCAAATGAAGAAGAAAGGAATAAATATGCCAAGGAATTTAAAAAGGTTTCCGAATTTATGTCTGATATGAAAAACAAAGATTTGGCCGAGTTTAACTCTGTTTTTGTTCCTTTTATTGAAAACTACATGTGCCTTACATATATTGGCTATACTTTAGAAGGAATTGACCACACAGCTGTTCACGGAGGATAACCAATTCTGTGTAAAAAATTAGACCCATGGGAGTTGATTTAGTTGGAATAATACCACATGATTTATCAAAAAAAGAGCTTTTGGATTTGGTTCAAAGACTAGATCAGTACACTCCTTTAAAAGATGCAGCACAAAGCTGGAAATTACCCCATTGGAAAGTTGATTTGGACCAAAAGGCATTAGAGCTAATTTGGCGTTATTACGAATCGGATGAATTGGATACGGAAAATATGCCCGATCAACTCGATGCCGATATTCACTGTTCGTTTGGAATGATTTCAGTTTTTAGACATACCCTTTTAGTCACAAACTGGGATCATAAATACGGATGTTTATACAATCCTCAAAGGGCATGGCCTATTTTGACTGTTAACCGTCTGTTGGCTCAACTTCTCGATCAAAAAGAGATATTGTACTGCACAGATTCAGCCTACCCAACCAGTCAAATTAACGACAAAGCCCTTTCGGGTTGGAAATATGATGATTTGAAGGATTTTGGAATGAAAGAATATGGAACCCCTCCCTCCGATTTGAACCAAGCCAGAAAAATGATGTTCTTTTTAGATGATTTAAGCTATGATCTCAATGATTTGGAGGAATGGGATGGAGAAAATAATCCGTATTGGTTTTATGATCCTAAGAGTAGAAATTACGTCCAAAATAAATTCTAAAACCGAAGATAGTCTTTGGTATTGGTCAACTCTGCCCAACGCGCCGAAAGGAATTTGGCATAACTCACTGCCCCCATACCATATGATCCTAAGGAGTGTCCGTCGTTAACCTCAACTAAATAATATTTTCCTTTCTCATCCACCCCAAAATCGAGACAATAAGCTGCAGGAGCAGACTTAAAGTCTGCAATAGCTTTTTTGACTAAATCAACATCTAGTTTAGAATCCCACACACCTTTATAATAGCGTACATCCAATAATTCAGCATAACGAACAAAACAACGCCATTCAGTTTTGAGTTCAACGACTTCCGCACACCACACTTCCACTTCTTCAGAAACATTCAATCCAATAAAATCCTTGAACTCTTTAATGACTTTACCGTTGAAAGTCTTTGTTTCTTTGGGTTTTAGAAAAATGTTCCGTTGATTGTCATCTTCCATCACGGCTTTTAAATTGGAACTCCAGATTTTACGATTGAAATAGGCTTGTAATTCGGACGGATACTCCAACTCTTCACTTCCCTGTTCAATTCCTAAATTAGTCAATCGTTTACGGACATTTGATATTCCTCCTACAATGATAATCTCAGGATCGTTACTTGCTATTTCATCGACATCGTGGAATTTTTTCACCTCAAATCCTAATGCTTTAAAACCAGTATAGGCTACAAAGCCATTGACATTGTAAAACTCCTTGTCTTTATCAATTTGAATATAAGCTACCATTCGATCATCATTTATTCGTAGCTCTCACAAAGGCAAGCCTTTCCACTATCTGATCCTTGAGAAATGACTTCTCCCTTTTCATCAAAACGATAAGCTGTTCCGGCATTAGAAAATTCAATGAAGTAACCCGATGGACTAAAATACCCCAGCGTACAATTACAATTGTATTTACAAGGTATAATCACTTCACCTTTGGTAGAGATAACTCCATACTTTTGGTTTTTCACCACCACATAGGCCTTAAAATCATTATTTCCTCGCACTCGAGGAGCATCAACAATTGAATAATACTGGTTCTTTACAATGATATTTAAGCTATCATCCATAATTCCCCAAAGTCCGTTCTTTTTATAAAAATAGATATCCCCTTTTTTCTCCAGAGCCTGAAATTTTAAATCTCTGATGACCTTAAAATTTCGATCCATAAACCAAACCGCCTTCTCTGTTGCGACTTTGTTACTGTCTGTCAAAATCTCAGGCAAAACGGTATGTCTCATAGGTAAAAGAACTCCTCCCCGGCTATTGATGTATCCCTTTTTCCCGTTAATCTCAGCATAAATAGTGTCATCGTTGTGAATGTAATCCACAATGTAATCAAATCGAAACCCGGCTAAAATTTCACCCCGATAATTAACAATTCCGTATTTGTTGTCATTGGTTTTGGTTTCCAAGGGAATTAACCCACTTGCATTAAACTTAAAATTGGTAAAATCATAACGTGCCGGATCATAATTCATCTTTAGAATTAAACGTGTATTTCCATTCATAATTCCCCAGCGTTTACCATCTGCAGAAGCTAAAAAATGGCCTTTATAATCATCTCTGACCTGATATTCTTTTGTGACCTTTCCGGAGTCATCCAAAACAGTTAAACTACTTTCCTTGTTAGCCTGGACACTCAATCCCCACTCTTGAAAGTTTTTAAAAACAATTTTTTTTCCAGCAGCATTATAGGTAAAAGGATCAGTAGCCGTACAAGGTTCTTTTAACTGACCACGATAATCCAGAATTCCCCAAAGTTTATTTTTACTGACCAAAAGTCGTTTTTTATCTTCATTTTTGGGCACCATATAAGCCAATTCCATGGCTCCGGTAGAATCGTTTTTAGTCAATACAGAATCACACCAACAACGGTCAAATTCATCTTGAGATAACCACTGAGTACCTTTCTTATCGGCCGATAATTTTAAACCTCCATTTTGAGGAATAAAATACTGACCAAAAGCAAAATTGGCTAAAAAGCAAAGGATTAAAATTCCGTATTTCATACCATCAATTTAACAAGAATAATGCCTCAGCGAGAAGTCATGAACGATTGAAGGATTAATGTAGCGCTAATTTCATCAATCAAGTCTTTATTTCGTCTGGCTTTTTTCTTCAAGCCTGAATCAATCATTGTTTGGAATGCCATTTTGGAAGTAAAACGTTCATCGATCATGTGTACTGGTAACTTAAAACGACCTTCTAACTGTGTTTTAAACTTCATCACTGCCTCCGTTGAATGAGTTTCCATTCCATTAAGACGCTTAGGTTCTCCCAACACAAAACACTCTACCGCATTGTTTTTGAGATAATCTTCTAAAAACTTCATGATTTCCTTAGCAGGAATGGTTGTCAAACCAGAAGCAATAATTTGATCATCGTCTGTTACGGCGATACCGCAACGCTTTTTACCGTAATCGATGGCTAATAACTTACTCAAAAGTCTTGCTTTTAACTTTTTTACCCAATAATTCAATCACCAAAATAACAGCCCCAATTCCAACAGCCATACCAATTAGTGGATTCATTCCAAGAGCGGAAGGGATAGTTCCACAAAGAACGGCAATGGCTCCAACGGTTAAGGCATACGGAATTTGAGTTCGGACATGATCAATGTGATTACATCCACTTGCTAAAGATGATAAAATGGTTGTGTCTGAAATTGGTGAACAATGATCTCCCAATACCGAACCGGCCAATACGGCACTAACCGTATTATAGAATATCAACATTGAATCACCATGTGTATAGGCATATTCAGGACTTTGACACAGTCCCCAAACGGCGGGTAATACCAATGGGTAAACCAAGGCCATTGTCGACCAGGATGATCCGGTTGAAAAAGCCACAAAAGCTGATAAAACAAAAGTTAATGCCGGAACCACCCATGGTGGAATGTGAGAGCCCATAATTTGGGTCAAATATTCGGCTGTATGCATTTCATCCGTTACAGCAGCTAAAGCCCAGGCCAAAACCAAAATCATTAATGCAGGCATCATGGTTTTAAATCCTTTAATCACCGTTTCAACCGATTTTTTTAATCCCATAATTTGTTGAACCATGGTGAGAATCATCGCAATAAATAAAGATGCTAAAGATGCCCACAACAGTGCTGCATACGAATCTGCTTCTCCAATGATGGTCCCTATTTTCTGTCCAAACCCTTCTGGACTTCCATCCATCAAACCTAAATTAGCCCAACTATCCGACCATCCATCAATCACTAAACCATGCTCTGCTACTAAAGTCGCAGAGACAGATTCAAATCCGGTATAAAGTAGACCGAGTAGTGTTCCAAATACAATAACTAAAACCGGAATTACAGCATTATAACCTTTTGGTTCAGTTCCAACTTCTGGTTCTAAATCCTCCAGTTCTGTTAAATCTCCTGTATTTGCTTCTGGATTAATAATTTCTCCCTTACGAGCTCGTCGCTCGGCTTTTAACATTGGACCGTAGTCTTTTCCTCTATACACCAGGTAAAAGATGAAAAAGAGCGTTAAAATAGGATAAAACGAATATTGAAGGCTGTTGAGGAAGATGGAATAAGGTCCATCCGAAATTTCAACACCTTTGGCATTAATGTTATCCAATCCACCTGAAATGTAATTTAACTCAGCCCCAATCCAGGTAGTTACAAATGCAATAGCCGATACTGGTGCAGCCGTAGAATCAACAATATAAGCTAATTTCTCTCGAGAAACCTTCAGTTTATCGGTCACCGCTCGCATGGTGTTCCCTACTACAAGTGTATTGGCATAATCATCAAAAAAGATGGCGATTCCCAAAGCCCAGGTTGCTAATTGACCATTGCGCGCTGTATTTGCAAAACGGGAAATAGAATTGACAATACCCTGCATTCCTCCATTACGGGAAATTAAGGCCACAATACCTCCAATGATTAAGGAGAACAAGATGACACTTAAATGGCCACTGTCATTGAGTGCATTGAGTAAATAGGTATCGATAATTTTGAAGAAGCCAGTAAAAATCCCCACAAACCCTTCGGCATAAACTCCCATAATTGCCGATCCAATAAAAATTCCGGACATCAGAGAAAAGATAACCTCTTTAAATATCAAAGCCAGAAAAATAGCGATTAAGGGAGGTAAAATAGACATCCATAACGGAATGATACTTGGCCTTTTCCCCATGGTTTTAAAACGAGCAAAAGTTAATATTTGTCCAGTGTCAAATGAAGGCTCGATATACTTTTGACCAGCCTCTTCCATCACATACAAAGTATCAACAGCAGATTCTCTCAATTGCAAAAAGAACGGAGGAATGGTGTCATTGTCTTCTCTGATATCAACCCTGGTCGGAAGATCCGAAAAAACCAAATCGGGAAAATCAAGATGGATCGTAGGCTGAGCAAAAGAATTACTTCCGAAACTCAAAACAAACAACAAAATGTATAAAGCCTTCTTCATCATGATTAAATAAGAGGATTAGTAGCCAGCACTAAAAGCCGGAAGAAAGATAGCATTAATAGAATCTTTCATCTCCGGTTTTACAAAATGATTATTGATTTCTTCTACATCCACAGGGTCGTATTTTTTACCGTTCCATTCATGGCGAATACTCACCAATCCAACCTCAGGGTCATCATAACCAATTAACAAATCATTGTACCCCGATAATGTAGTCCGATACTCAATTAAAGCTCCTAAATACTGATTGATGATTTGGTATTTGCCAAAAGCTTCTTCGACAACAACCAATTGATGTACCGGAGCACCAAATAAACCGGGAACCATTTCAATGATAAAACCAACTTTCCAATCTTTTTCCGGGCGGAATTTGAAAACGCGGAAATACTCAGCACTACAAGGTGGTAAAGTCATTACAGAATCCATCATGGTACAAATCTGTAAACCTTCCATTACCTCCATTACAAACGGATCTATTTCTGGATAAGAATCATCCACCACGGTAATTTGAGACACAAAATTTTCCTTCTCCTCTTGCTCCTCATTCTGTTCTCCCGAACAAGCGAATAAAACGAGTGGAATTAAAAATAAACTGAATTTTCTCATGAATTGATTTTCCTAAACTCTCCTCCTTTACCTAGTTTATTAACAAAGTTGGGCGATTTTGGGTCTCCCTTATAGTTTAACACTCCTGTGGTTAAAATGGTACAGTCTAAGACATTTTTTCCTGTAACGGAGATGTCTCCACCTGCTTTAATAGTGGCGTAAATATCCTCCGAATCGAGTTTAAAGCCATAAATCTCTCCACCTGCAGACACCAAATAAGTCGCTTTAGTAGCCTTACCATGCAGTCGCATAGAACCACCTGCTTTAATAGTAGCATTAAGGTTTTCACATTCCAATTCAGTTATAATTTGGCCTCCCGAACGAATTTCGAGTGTTAAATCACTTGCAGAAACTTTCTCCTCAAACTTCAACCATGCTCCTCTTTTCGCTTCAATATAATTAAGGGTTTTGTAATAAATCGTTACAGACATTGAATCATTTCCTTGTCCTCCTTTATCTCCTTTAATCATGATGTCCATTACACCATCTTTGTCTTTTTCAGTAATAAATTCAGCTTCTTGGTTTTCAGGATCGTTATTGACAATTTCTATTTTTTCTTTATCCGACTTTTTAAGAATCACCTTAAAATTTCCAGTGACTCTAATTTTTTCAAAGGAATCTAAATCCCGTTCAATCGTCTTTGAAAAGCTCAGTGATGAGAAGATTACTAAAGAGAGAAAGAGTACCAATTTTTGCATAGTCATTTAATTTGGAAAGACCTGCAATGCC
>JAKSBJ010000387.1 GCA_022361195.1 Flavobacteriales bacterium | reverse complement strand
TTACTTACGGAACTGTAAAACCAGATGATAATTTGGTTATTGTTGATGATTCTATCGTTAGAGGGACAACACTTAAAAAGAGTATTCTTCGAATTTTGGATCGTTTGAATCCAAAACGAATTGTTGTTGTTTCTTCAGCTCCGCAAATTCGTTATCCGGATTGTTATGGAATCGACATGGCAAAAATGGGTGACTTCATTGCTTTTGAAGCGGCCATTGCCTTGTTAAAAGAAAGTGGTCGTCAACACATTATTGATGAGACTTACCAAAAATGTAAAGATCAGGAAGGCTTAAAGAAAGAACAAATCACAAATTCAGTAAAAGCCATTTACGAGCCGTTTACGGATAAGGAAATTTCTGCGAAGATTGCTGAACTTTTAACTCCAGCGGATATTAAAGCTGAAGTACGTATCGTTTATCAGACGGTTGAAAATCTTCACAAAGCATGTCCGGTACATAATGGTGATTGGTACTTTACTGGAAATTATCCTACTCCTGGAGGAAATAAAGTAGTGAACAAGGCATTTATTAACTACATCGAAGGAAGTAACGAACGAGCTTACTAAATAGCCTCTTCTTTTAATCCTTTTTTCTCGCACCATCGAACGATTGTGAAATCATAGAGCAATTTTGCGGCTATGAATAGAAACAGTATGAGGTGATCATTTATTTCTGTTTTGGTAATCAACAGAAGGAAAAGAACTATTCCGATTAACATTGCCAAATTAAAGAGATAATGATAGTTCATAGTTCTTCTGAGATTGTGAACCAAATATCTTCTTGGCATATAAAAGGAGAAAAGATCTTTAATGTAATAAAGCGCCAAAACCATGGGAAATAAAAACCATAATTCGTTAATGGTAAATTGCAATAAAGTATCGAGAAAATCGCTCCAGTCCTCAACTTTCACAATCCACAAATAAATGATAGCCAAAATTTCGATTGTGAATAGCGTCACAAAAACCAAAATAGGTTCCAGAATAAATATAGGATGCTTTTTATCCTCCTGATGGTTATTGATCCAAACTAATCTGCGGAAATAAACCACTTCTGAAGAAAGCTGATCTAACAAATAAAAGGTTGCGATAATAATGAGACTCCAGTCAAAAAAATAAAATCCTAAAATGGGGAATAAAATTTCTATCGCATATTGCTGAACAAAAGGATTCCGAAATTTTTCTCTCAATGACATTACTGCACGGCATTCAAATTATCTTTAGCCAGTTGATAATCAGGATTAATTTCAACTGCCTTTTGATAATATTTTTTAGCTGAAGCAATATCGTCTTTTTTCTCGTAACACAAACCAAGGTTATTAAAAGCCTGAAAATACTCAGGATCAATATCAGTTGCTTTTTCAAAATAGTAGATAGCGCTATCTAAGTCCTCTGTCATAATCATATGAATGTATCCCTGATTATGATAGGCATCGGCATAGGTAGAATCTATTTTATTCAATTCACGATAGGTGTTTAAGGCATCATCTACTTGTCCTCTATTTTGATAATACATTCCTATGTTATACCAGGCTTCTATGCTCTCCGGATAAATTTCAAGGGCAGCATTGAAGTAATCCAAAGCCAAATCAGACCCCAACTGGTCGTGCATTACCCCCATTTCAACATAGGCAGCATAATAATTCGGATCTTGCTCAACAGCAGTTTGGTAAGACGATAGTGCTCTATCCCAACTTTCTTGACGACCTGTAACATAGAAATCAGAGCGATAAATCATTCCTTTGAGGAAATATGCCTCAGCATAATGAGGGTCAATTTGCAATAGGACACCCAAATAATAAATGGCCTGCGCATTGTTATCCAAAAGCGCATACAATTTACTCAGTCCCATTAGTGCACCAGTGTTAGCCGTATCTTTTGCCAAAACATATTCATACTGATATTTTCCCTGTTCCAGTTCTAGTTGAGAGATTAAAATATCACCATAAAGGTTTCGCACCTCTAAACTGGAAGAATCTATGTCCATTGCCGCTTCCAAATCCAATCTTGCCGAATCGACACTCCCTTGTCGAATAAAGTAGTTTGCACGATCAAATAAAGGCTTTGTTTGATTTGGATATTTGTCCACCTGAGCATTGAAAATCTCAAGGGAATCCTTAATCTCAACTACCTCCGTTCTTGTTGAATCCGATTCTGTGACAGTTTGCTCTTCTCCATTTCCACAACTCCAAACAATAAATGCTAATAAGAATAACAACCAATTTCTGTTCATACCGTTAATTGAGATCATTTTGAGACAAAAATAGAGCTTTCTTCGAATTCCTTACCCCCAATTGACTAAAGCGTATAAAAAAAGGAGTAAAGAACCCTTTATTAAACTTAGTTCAATAAAGTTTCCTTACTCCCTTACGGTTTTGGTAGAAGTAAAACCTATACAGCCTCTTCTTCCATTTCCTGCTTCTCATCCGCAGGAGCTGGACGTAATTCTTTGTAGATTGCAATCTCCAATTCTTCCATCAATTCAGGATTATCTTTGATTAATCCTTTTACGGCATCTCTACCCTGCCCTAATTTGGTGTCACCATAGCTGAACCATGAACCGCTTTTCTTAACAATTCCCAGGTCAACTCCAATATCCAAGATTTCACCAACTTTGGAAATTCCTTCTCCATACATGATATCAAACTCAGCTTTACGGAAAGGAGGAGCTACTTTATTTTTTACAATCTTAATTTTTGTTCTGTTTCCAATTACATCATCACCTTCTTTGATTTGACTTGATCTTCTAATATCAATTCGGATAGATGAATAGAATTTCAATGCATTACCACCAGTAGTTGTTTCAGGGTTTCCGAACATCACTCCAATCTTCTCACGCAATTGGTTGATGAAAATGCAACAAGTATTTGCTTTATTAATAGAAGACGTCAATTTACGCAAGGCTTTTGACATCAATCGTGCTTGTAATCCCATTTGAGAATCTCCCATCTCTCCTTCAATCTCCGCTCGTGGAGTTAAAGCTGCCACAGAATCCACAATCAAAATATCCACTGCTCCTGATCGAATTAAATGGTCAGCAATTTCCAATGCCTGCTCTCCATTATCTGGTTGAGCCACTAATAAATTCTCCGTATCAATTCCCAAACTCTCGGCATAAAAACGGTCAAATGCATGCTCTGCATCAATAAAGGCCGCTGTACCACCTTGTTTTTGACATTCTGCAATTGCATGTAACGCAACAGTTGTTTTACCAGAAGATTCAGGTCCAAAAATTTCAATAATTCTTCCTTTTGGAAAACCATTAACTCCCAATGCTAAATCAAGCGTCAAAGATCCCGAAGGAATTACATCGATGTCCTCGATAGCTTCATCGCCTAATTTCATAACTGTCCCTTTTCCGTAAGTCTTTTCTAACTTGTCAAGGGTTAACTGTAATGCTTTTAATTTTTCTTTATTTACTTCTGCCATAACGTTTAATTTTACTTCAAAGGAACACTACCAAAACGTAAACGATTTACGCTCTACTTTTTTATTTTTTTATTCAGCTTTAATTCATCCAAAATTTGCTGCGAGTGGTCTTTGGTTTTTACCTTTTTAATCACTGCAGCCAACTTACCATCTTCATCGATAACAAAGGTTGTCCGATGAATTCCATCAAACTCCCTTCCCATAAATTTCTTTGGCCCCCAAACACCGTAAGCATTAATTACTTCCTCTTCCTCATCAGCCAACAAGCTAAAAGGTAAGTCATACTTTTCGATAAACTTTTGATGCCTCTTTTCACTATCTGCACTTACTCCCAGAATTTCAAAACCTTTCTCTAATAGCAAGTCATAATTATCTCTTAAGTTGCACGACTCGGTTGTACAACCTGGAGTCATATCTTTTGGGTAAAAGTACAGGATCAACTTTTTGCCTTTAAAAGAATCAAGCGATAACTCTTTTCCATTTTCATCTACTCCGCTAAAGTTTGGTGCTGTATCCCCAATTTTTAGATTTGTCATTTGGACGAATATTTAATCATTGTTCGACACAAAATTAATCAAAATTATTTCTCCTTTCCAAAAAAGACAACAAAAAATTTAAAGCTGATAGCTGTGCGAGATTTATTTTTTAGCTTTAAAACCGAATATCTGCGGTATATATAGGATGGAAAGTTTTCTGGGAGAAAAAACAAAATTGATATTTGATCGTCACCAAGATTCGCTTGACGAGATTTCTATCATTATTCCTAGTAAAAGAGCTTCTGTTTACATCCGAAATGAATTTCTAAAATGCTTTGACAAGCCCTTTTTTAGTCCCGAAATCCTAACTATTAACGAATGGATTGATCAGCATACTGAAAAGGAAATCATCAGTCAAACCGAACAACTTTTCATTTTATTTCAAGCTCATCTAAAAATCGAACAATCCAATGCAGATGATTTTAACCAATTTTTGAAATGGGGAAAAACCATTTTGACGGATTTCGATGAAATTGATCGTTACTTAATTGAACCTCGACTCATTTTCCGTGACCTGAGAAACATTAAGGAAATTGAAAATTGGTCCTTCGATTCGGAAGAACCTCTTTCTAAAAGTCAACAAAAATTTCTTGGATTGTGGGATCAGCTTCCTATTTACTACGAAGAATTTAATGCTTTGCTGGAAGAAGAAAACATGACCTATCAAGGAAAAGCTTATGCTGATTTTCTTGAAAATCTTCCTCATAACACCCAACTCAAAAAGCATTATTATTTTTTAGGATTCAATGCACTTTCTACTACAGAAAAGAGAATTATGCATTGGCTTTACCGAGAAAAAAAAGCAGATATTTTCTTTGACCATGACAGCTTTTATTTAGATAACCCCGAACATGAAGCGGGTTATTTTTACCATAAACTTTGTAAAGAGTGGTTATGGAAAGTAGAAGCTCCCGCTTATTTTGATAATCTTCCCAAACACATTCAAAGTATTGAAACCAGTAGTCAGGTCAGTCAGGCTAAAATTGCCGGATCTGTTTTAAATGATTTGGTGGAAGATGGGGCTGATATGAGTAAAACGGCTGTTGTACTCGCGGATGAAACTTTACTTATTCCGTTATTACGTTCGTTACCCGATAGTATTGAAAAGGCCAATATAACGATGGGCTATCCCATTCGCTTTTCTCATTTACAAAGCTTGGTGGACCTGGTCTTTGAAATTCAGTTTCATTTTGTCAAATTCCGATCAGATAAAATATATCATAAGTCCTTACTCAAAATTGTCAATCATCCTTTTTTAAGACCTTTCTTAAATCAGGATTCATCAGTACACGACTTTGAGCAAACCATAATAGAACATAACCGAATATTCATTGAGGTTAGAGACATTGTAAAAACCTTCCCTTCTCTGCAAAAAATGATTTCAATGTTCACAGAATGGAAAAATCCATCACGAGAAGGGTTTGCTTGTTTCAATGCCATTATAGAACAACTTTATGGCTTGTTTCGACAGGATGAAAAGAGTCACCAGCTGGATTTAGAGATTCTGTTTCACTTTTCTAAAGCCTATAAAAAGATAGAACGGATTACAGATAAATATCCATACGATTACGACCTGAAGTCATTTAAACGTTTGTTTTATCAATTTTGGCAATCCGAATCGCTTTCTTTTTTAGGAAATCCAATTGACGGACTTCAGCTAATGGGGATTTTGGAAAGTCGAAATTTGGACTTTGAAAATTTGTTGATTTTGGGATTGAATGAAGGAAATTTACCTAAAACCAATTTCCCTAACTCACTAATTCCACGCGATCTTAAATTAAATCATCAACTTCCGGTTGAAGAAGATAGACAGGCCATTTTTGCCCATCATTTTTACCGTTTATTGCTACGTTCTAAACGTTTGTTTTTCACTTATAATTCAAATACAGATGCGCTTAACTCTGGTGAAAAAAGTCGCTATCTCATTCAGTTAGAAAAGGAGATTGACTTTGAAAAAGTCCATCAATTTGAGAATTTCACCTTCATGGCTGATGATCGTGCAGCTAACATATCTAACAGCCGATATCACTTAGAAGAGTCCGCTGCATTGAAAATGGATAGTCGTTTAGCGGGTGGATTTTCTCCTTCTGCACTCAATAAACTAATCAGTTGTCCGCTGGATTTTTATTATCGATACATTCTTGATTTAAAAGAAATGCAGGAAGTAGAAGAAAAAGTTGAATCCTCTACTTTCGGAACCAACATTCACGATGTCTTGGAGGATATTTTAAAAGAGAACTTTTTAGAGAAAGATCTTCCTTTATCCATACTTCCTCTCAAAACAGCCAAACGAACCGCTGAAAAACTCTTGCGTGAAAAATACCTGCAAGACTTTTCTGCATCAGACATTAAATACGGGCAAAACAAGTTGAAATTTGACGTTTCGGTTCGATTTATTCAGGATTTCCTTGACAAACAAATGGAGGAAATTAAATACAATCCTGACCCCATTTATCTAGTGAATCTGGAAGAGACTTTACGCGCGGAATATGAATGGGAGATTCAAGGGCAGAAGAGGAAAATTGTATTAGAAGGAAAGGTGGACCGAATTGATCGTATTAATAACCATTATCGCATCATTGACTATAAATCGGGAAAATGTGACAGTAGCAAAGTGGCTTTAGGAGCAAAAATTCTGGATGATGATAGAATGCATGATTTCATGCACCATAAGGACAAAGGTTATGCCCGGCAATTATTAATGTATGGATTGATGTTTCGTCAGACCTATCCCGACATTAAACACTTTACGGTTGGGATTATCTCGATGGTAAACATCTCTTCCTGGATTCAAAATGTCCATAAAACTAAAAGTCAGGCTCCTTTTATTGATGATGAACTCCTGGATAAGTTTGAGGAAGAATTACAATTAAAAATAGAAGAGATTTATTCTAAAGATTTTCTATTCGAGCACAACCCTAAATCATTGTACTGCGATTATTGCCAACGCTAAGTTTATTTCAACTTCTCGTTTTCTAAATGGCGTTTGTTATCGCGTTTTGTTTTTTTGTCAAGATTTTTCTGTAACGCTTCTTCTAAATCAACTCCAGTTTGATTCGCCAAACAAATCAACACCCACAAAACGTCTGCCATTTCATCTCCCAAATCCTTGTTTTTATCCGATTCCTTTTCAGATTGTTCACCATAACGACGAGCAATGATTCGAGCAACTTCTCCAACCTCTTCGGTTAATTGAGCCATGTTGGTTAATTCGTTGAAATAGCGAACTCCATAGGTCTTAATCCAATTATCTACAACTTCTTGAGCTTCTTTTATGGTCATTTTTTCATTTGATTTATAAGGTTCGTCGTTGAGTACCCTTCAACAAGATCAATCACCTCTACGCTTCCTCCATTCTCCAATACAATCTCTCGTCCAACAATGTAGCGTTTATCATTCGAATCCGCCACTTGAGGATCGTAATCAGCTCCTTTTAAAAGTACATCGGGCTGAATGGTTTCAATTAACTTAATTGGGGTGTCATCATCAAACTCCACCACGAAATCAATAAAACCTAAGGCAGCCAAAACAGTAGCTCGAGCACTAAACTGATTAATAGGACGGTCATTCCCTTTTCCCTGACGTTTAACCGATGCATCACTGTTTATTCCAACTATCAATACATCACCACGCGAAGCTGATTGTGCTAAATACTCTACATGTCCTTTATGAAGAATGTCAAAACAACCATTTGTAAAAGCTACCTTTTTCCCAGCTGCTTTTAACGGCTTTAATTGCTCAACTGCCTCTTGAGGTGAAGTTATTTTATTCAGCAGATTCTGTAGATGATTCATCAGTCTCAAATTTAACGTTTTTACCGTTGATAGCTAATGAAATCAAACCTAAAACAATGATCATTAATTGTTGGAAAGCCCATGAAATCCATCCCAGAGCCAAGGCCTGAGGTGCAATTGCTCCCGTTTCTCCTGGCAAATAAACAGTGATGATTAAACCTACTAATGCAGGATAAATCCCCATTCCACCTTGAACCAACACAATTCCAATAGCTCCAGCCACAAAGCCAGACAAAGCAGCATCTAGCCCCAAATGAGATGTATCTTCAAGAGCAAAGAAATTAACCCAAAACATGGCGGGATACATTAGCCAAATAAATACGGTATGCATCAAGAATTTTCCTTTATGCTTAGTCTTGAAAATTGACAACACCCCTTCTAAAAGACCTTTCAAGAAATTGATGATCTTTTCTCGGAATGAAGGCTTAAAGGCAAATAAGGCTATTCCTCCAACAACTGCAGCAATGATTCCATACATCACAACCTGTCCCAGAATTGAAAAAATCATGGAATTACCACAACTACTTCCTTCCGAATTAAATGCGTCGATTTTTGCCCGGAAAAGATCTATTTTATCCGCCTGCAATCCTAAAGCAATGAGGGCAACAATACCGAGCATCACCACATCAACCACTCGCTCCGCGATAATTGATCCAAATCCTTTTTGAAAAGGAACATTTTCTGTCTTAACTAAAACTCCTGCTCTTGACGCCTCTCCAGCTCGTGGGAATACCAAATTGACCAAATAACCAATCATCACCCCATGGTAAGCATTCCAAAACTTAACCTTGTAGCCCATAGGTTCTAAAAGGTATCGCCATCTCCAGGCACGACTCAAGTGACTTGCCCAGCCCATTAAAACTCCTATAAACACCCAAAAATAATTTGCCTCTCCGAAAGCGGTAAAAAGCTCTCCACGCTCTTTCTCGCATAAAGCATCATAAAAGAGCCAAATTAAAAACACTCCAAATCCTAGTGGAAGAGCGATTTTAAGAACAGCAAATATCTTTGATTTCATGGTATACTGGCATTATATTCCCAATGGAAAAAGACTAAAACGTTTTTCCCATCAGTTTATTGGATGGTTTAATCCAATTTGTTGGTCTTAGTATTTGGAAATACCAAAGTGGGCTTAAATGTTTTCGCCTCTTCTAAATCCATATAACCATAGGCTACCACAATAATAATGTCTCCAACCGCTACTCTACGTGCGGCAGGACCATTAAGGGTAATGGTTCCGCTTCCTCGTTCACCTTTAATAATATAGGTTTCAAAGCGCTCGCCATTATTAATGTTAAGGATTTGAACTTTTTCTCCTTCAACCATACCTGATGCCTCGATCAAATCTTCATCGATCGCAATACTCCCAATATAATTTAAGTCGGCCTGAGTTACCGTAACCCGATGAATCTTAGACCTTACAACCTGTATTAGCATTTCTTTTAATAAAATGTGCGTGCAAAGTTAAGCAATTTGCAAAAGAACTTGGCCATTACAGCTGCAGCAGATCAAAAATATCTTGCTTTATTGGCGAATGAGGGTGTAGTTGTAAAAACCTTCTTTCTCAGAACTGTTTGAGCAGATTTTTTTCTTTGTAGTAGAGAAACTATCCCATATGATCTGTTTGATTTCGCCAGTAACATCATGGGTCAACGAAGCAATTAATTGAGATGAATTATCCTGACCTCCTGTACAATTCACTTCCCAAATTCCTGTATAATTCTCTCCTGTTTCAGAGTTGGAATAGGTCATGCTCAAATCATCATTAAAAACGAGTTGATCAGCCTGATAGTCACTGGTAATATTGCGGTAACCAATTGTCCACCTTTTTGTAAAAGTGACTTTTTTAAACTTCCACTCTCCCACCAATCTGCGCTCCTGAAAATTTAATTCTCCTTCTTTAGTACAAGAAGTTGCGATGATGAATACCAAAAGAAAAAAAGGTAATACTGTTTTCATATATTCTATTTTTTGCGATTTAGAATATACTTACTACAAAAATCAGACCATATTTAGCTGTTCGTGCTCATTAAATAGGCTTTGAGGAATTCATCAATTTCGCCATTCAATACAGCATCAACGTTAGAGGTTTCATGGGCGGTACGAACATCTTTCACCAATTTATATGGTTGCATCACATAGTTTCGAATTTGTGACCCCCATTCAATTTTCATTTTCCCTGCCTCAATCTCATTTTGTTTCTCCATTCGTTTTCTCAACTCTAATTCATATAATTGAGATTTTAATAATTGAATGGCTTTTTCTTTATTGGTCAACTGCGAACGTGACTCGGAGTTTTCAATGATAATTCCCGAAGGAGCATGTCGAAGTCGCACCGCAGTCTCAACTTTATTTACATTCTGCCCCCCGGCTCCACCAGCTCTAAAGGTTTCAAAAGTGATATCTGCAGGATTGATATTTATCTCGATTGAATCATCAATAAGAGGATAGACATAAACTGAAACGAAAGACGTATGACGCTTAGCATTTGAGTCAAAAGGCGAAATACGAACTAAACGATGAACGCCATTTTCTCCTTTTAAATAACCAAATGCAAACTCACCATCCATCTGCAAAGTCACTGTTTTTACTCCGGCAACATCTCCAGCCTGATAGTTCAGTTCTTTTACTTTCATTCCATTCTTCTCTCCCCACATGATGTACATACGCATTAGCATCGATGCCCAATCACAACTCTCCGTTCCACCTGCTCCGGCAGTGATTTGCATAACTGCATTTAGGTTATCCTCCTCGGCCGAAAGCATGTTCTTAAACTCCAATTCCTCCAGCTTTTGCATAGAAGCCTGATACTGCTCATCAATTTCCTCTTCCGTAGACTCTCCCGCCTCGT
>JAKSBJ010000350.1 GCA_022361195.1 Flavobacteriales bacterium | reverse complement strand
GCAGGGTACTGTTTCATCTAATTGCCACAAAGGTGGTGTTCTAAATTTAAGGTTTTTGAATCTTAAATCCTTCTTGAAAAGTCCAAAAATTATCGCTTGGAAGGTTATTGTTGATTGATGACTTCAATAGCCTTTTCTAAAACAGTATCTGTCCCTTTTAAAAAATCTTTAATCGTTTGATGAACGACAACATCAGCTTCTATTCCATACCCCACAAATTCTTTACCGTTTGGATAGGTGTCTCGCTTAAAAGTCACTTGCCCGTAGCCACCTCCTGGTAGGTCAAATTCGATGGAATTTCCAGTACTTCCAGCCGTTTTGGAACCAACTTTTAATCCTCTTTTGGCATTGTCAAAGGCCACACAAAAATCTTCTGCAGCAGAGAAGGTCCCTGTTCCAATGAGCAGAGCAATAGGTTTTGTATAAACCTCCTTGTCTTTTTGAGGATACAGGGTGTCTGAGGGAAATTGTTCCCATTCATCTTCAACTCTCTTCCGCAGTTGGTATTGAGCTGTGAGGGTAGGTGAACTTAAAAAATGAGAAAGAACATAATGCGCTTGAATTCCAGATCCTCCACCGTTGGTTCTTAAGTCCAAAATCAAGGCTTGGTTTTGTTGAATCATGGGATACAGGCTGTCAAAAGTCTCTTTGTAATTGTTGACATAAAAGCTGTTGATTCTCAAATAACCAATGTTCTTTTTTAGTTTTTTGTATTGATAGGGTTGACCAAAGTTGAAGAACTGTTCCATTTCCCGACTTATGGTCAATGTTTTAATCTTCGCGCTTTTGTGTTCTTTTATCTCCAGTTGAACTGCCTGGTGTATATCTCCTAAAAACAAGTCATAGCTATAAGTTCGCAATAAACGATCTTGTGGAGTAGAGGCAGAAACAAAGGGCATTATTTTTTCCTTTCCATAATCCATTACATTCATCCCATTAATCTTCAAAATTTCATCACCAATAGAGAGTTGATCTTTTAAACTGTCGTTAAAAATGTCGGTAATGATAACCTTGTTTTCCAATAAGCTGGTTTGAATGGGAATAGTGTTGAGGTTGTTGTTGATTTCGTCCGGATACCAAATCCATGTATGACCTTCGTTGAGTTGAGCATACATTTTAATGAGGATGTCATAGTATTCTTTCGTGTTTTGGGTAGTCAGAACAGCCTCAATGTTTTGTTGGTACATTTTATCCCAATCCTGCTCAATTTGATCAAAATAAGCAAAGTTGGTTTTTGCTTTTTCCCAGGCAACGGAAAGTCCGTATAATTTTTCGCTTTGAGTTAGGTTTTGTGCTGTTGTTAGAAAAGGGAGGTTGAATAGAATTAAAAAGGTGAGTTGTTTCATAAAAATACTGTCGACTTGTGTAGGTATAATTTTGTGCAGAGAGTAACGGAAAATATTTGTCAAGAGTTGTCTGGAAAACTAAACGAATTCCTCTTTTATGCGTTTGCAATGAATTCTAATCGGTTCGTACCAGTCCAAATCCAGAAACAGAAATAGGTTTTGATTGGTTGAAGTTCTTTTAGTATCGAATTGAATGGTATTGATTCTTGTTCCGTTCCAATCGTCATTTAATGCCTCTGCCTTTAGCTTTACTACTAGTTTAGAGACTTTTTCAATATTAAAAACCTCAGAAAAAGTCAGTTTGATTAGTTCTTTATTGGGATAATAAATTTCGTACAACTGAACGGTTAATTGGAGTTGGTTGTTTCGCGAAATCTCGCATTTAACCAGCGTTGCGTCGTGAAAATTGTAGTTTAAAGTATTCAATGCTAATTATTTTACAATGGTTTCAATTAACTCACCTTCTTCAAATATTTGAAGACCCAGTAGCTCTCCACTAAGTGAATCGTAAAATTCAAAAGTTCCGTGTTTTAAATTCATGGAATAATAAGCCTTAACTTTTAAGTCTCCGTTTGCATAATAGCTGTATGAGCTATCAGTTTGGAGCCCGGAGCGATAAATTTTGAATGATTCTAATGTTCCGTCGGGATAATAGTATTCCCAATAGTCATCTTTACGTCCATTTTTTATGTGCCCTTTTGCTTCTATTTGGCCAGTTTCATAATATTCGTTCCAGATATTCTTGCCCCAGGATTTTACGCTCTTTAATTGGCCATTTTCATGGTAAGTTATTTCGCGAATTTGCTCTTTTTCTTCTTTAGAAGAGGGGTAAAAGATTTTTTCTTTAATATATCCATTGGGATAATAACTGGTGTACCAACCATAATATCTTCCATCTTTCAAATAAAAGGTACTCTCAAGTTTATTATTATCATAATAGGAAGCTACTTTTCCGGTATAAGGAATGCCATCTTCAAAAAATTGGATCACGTCACCTAAGCTGAAGGTCAACTCTTTTTTGTCAATAGTATCTTCGGATTGACTGGAATTTGAATCCTTGCATCCAACCGAAATAAGACCAATGGTCACAATAATAAATGCAAAGAGTGATTTCATAAAGAGAAAGATACAGTTTGAGAATATTTGTTAGTTGATCGTTTCAATAAGCGAGTCATTCCTGAAAACTTGAATTCCAATAATTTCCCCATTTAAGGAATCATAATATTCGAAAGTGCCATGTTTTAAGTCATTCAAATAATACCCTTTAACCTGCAGACTACCATCTGTAAAATACGCAAAAGAACTATCATTTAGAAATCCATCTTCATAAATTTCAAATGCTTCAAGTATTCCACTTGGGTAATAAAACTCCCATAAGCCATTTTCATGTCCATTGACCATATTGCCTTTTATGTTTAGTTGCCCATTCTTATAGTATTCAAGGAACGGACCATTTTGAGCTCCTTTTTCCCAAGTAATTAGGCTTCTTAATTGTCCATTTTCATGATAAGACCAGGAAGTATCCTGTTCTAAATTATTAGAGTAAATAATTTTTGATTCAAGCTGGCCATTGGAGTAGTAAGTAGTAAAAGAACCATCTTGTTTTCCGTTTTTAAAATGCGTTTCACTTTCTAAGTTTCCATTCGTAAAGTAGGATTGGGCTATTCCGGTAAAAGGTTCTCCTTCGTAACGCCAAATGCCATCATTATTATGCATTAGTAAGTCATCCACATCAACAATCCGATTGGAATTGTCGCATCCTGATAAAACAAGCCCAAAGGTTATAAGAAGAAATGGGAATAATGATTTCATAAACTGAAATATAGGGTTTTAAGAATCAACAGTCCTGTTTTTAACTGAAGTTTTTATAAAAAATAGCATCTATCTCTTCAATGAGTTTAGGGTTTTCACCTGGATTGTTTTATGCGACAATTCTAAAGCCAGGAATTAAGAAATTATTCAACTCCTTCATCAAGAAAACCTCATATC
>JAKSBJ010000385.1 GCA_022361195.1 Flavobacteriales bacterium | reverse complement strand
CAGGTGTAAAGGTGGTAACATCATAGCCGAGTGATACTAATTACCCGTAGACTTATAATCATTCCGATGCTTATCGGAACATTTTACTCACTACTTCATGAAAGTCCAATATTAAATTAAGACATTATATCTGCCCAAAAAAGTAGATGACAGTTTTCGGTGTCTATGGCGGTTGGGTCCACCTCTTACCATTTCGAACAGAGAAGTTAAGCCAACTTGCGCAGATGGTACTGCCCTTTTGAGGGTGGGAGAGTATGAGGACGCCTCTTTTTAAAAACCCTTTCGATACAATCGAAAGGGTTTTTTTGTTTCTATACACTCAACAAAATCTTGTCAATACGCTTTTTTAAAATTAAAAGGGTGTATTTATTATCCTGGATCTAGTGGATACAATGAAGGAAAATATACTCCTACTATTGAAGAACGAATTGATACAATTCATTTTGGAGTGTCAAAAGCTGGAAACGTTTCGATAAGAAAGAAGATTAGAAAATAGCCAAATGATGGGAGTTATTGATCTAATCGCACTTCCAGAATTTCCTTAGTATCCTCTGTGATTTTATAATCTTCACTGACTACTATTCCAACTAAAGAAAGTACATTACCACTGGCATCTGTCATAACAAGTTTCGATTCCTTGCTTAACAAATCAACTTTCTTATCAATCAAAATATCCGAAATCAACTTGGATCCTCTCATGCCAAGAGGTTTTATGCGATCGCCCTGTTGCCATTTTCTAATTTGTAAGGGTAAAATGATGTTCTCCAATTCAAATTGCTGAATGTTGGAGTTCTTCATAATTCCATCAAAATTCTTTTGCTCGAGCTCAATAGCTCCCAAAGGAGAATTAATGGAAGTAGGTAGGTTGAAAATCTGAATCTCGAATAGTTCATTTGGAATACCTTCTGAAAGAATAATTGTCTCCCGATCCCTAAGAAACATCCAATGATTGATTTTTAGTTTTGATCCGGAATCAGCATTCCTAAGAGACATCAACTCTCCAATATTCTTCCTGTGAACACCATAAGGTTTTAACATGCGTTGAAGAAGGAAGGTGTTTTCTGGTTTAAATAATTCCAAGGGAAGTATAATTCTAGCGTTATCCTCAATTACCTCAGCATTCCAAATTTTATTTGCTTGCTCATCAACGTAACTAAGGGCAGAATCAATCTCATGAAAAAGGGAAGCCATCTTCTTTTGGATTTGTGGCTCTAACTCTCTCAAATCTGGTAAAAGAGTATTCCTGATTTTATTACGACGATATTTATTTTCATCATTACTATGATCCTTTCGATAACTAATTCCCTCGCTGTCGATGTATTGATAAATATCCTCTACTTTAAAAGAACTCAAAGGACGCACAACCTTATTCTTAATTTTTGGAATACCTCTCAATCCTTGAAGTCCACTCCCTCTCAAAAGATTGATGAAAAAGGTTTCAATCGAATCATCTAAATGATGTGCTGTCAATAAAAAATGCTTTTCTTCCTTAAGAAAACTAAAGAACCATTGGTAGCGTAATTCTCTCGCTGTTTCCTGGATACTGAGTCCTCTTTTTTCAGATTCGAGTTCCGTCTCAAAATGTTCAACATGAATTTCCAATTCATTTTCCTGAGCATAATTTTCAAGAAAGGCCTGGTCCTCATCTGATTCTTTACCTCTTAAATGAAAATTACAGTGGAGCAGTGTATGTTTTAATCCGCAGCTTAATAATAAATGAGATAGTACCATGGAGTCTTTTCCTCCGCTGATGGCTAAAAAAAGATGGCTGTCTTTCAAAAAAGAAAATTCACCCTCTAGTAAATCGTTAAAGGTTTTTTGCATACTTGTACCCAAAGCTATAAATTCAATGTGAACTAAACATTAAGTATAAAAGCTTTTAGTTTTTTATGAAGTAGACATTCGAGAGATGTTTTTTACACAACTTTTAGACGAGCTTTATGTGTATTGTTGAAGAGCAAATCCTTCAAAAAAAGCACTTTAGAAGACGGAATAAAACGATTGCAAAAAAATGTAATTTGGAAGCAAATAATCCTTCATTTTAAACAGGGATTTTATATATTTGCAGCCTGTTCTTTGAGACGATAACTAAAGTAAAAAAAATTGGAGAGGTGGCTGAGTGGCTGAAAGCGGCACCCTGCTAAGGTGTTATACGGGTAACTGTATCGAGGGTTCGAATCCCTCTCTCTCCGCAAATTTTTCAATAAGTTGATTTTGAGGTTGAAAATCAGTGATCAAAAATTATTGAAGAAAAAAAGGAAAAAAGGAATTGCAAAGAAATAATATATGTGTATCTTTGCACCCACTTTAAGGGCTCGGGGTGTAGCGTAGCCCGGTTATCGCGCCTCGTTTGGGACGAGGAGGTCGCAGGTTCGAATCCTGCCACCCCGACACAGAGCCTCTCCATTTTGGAGGGGCTTTTTTTGTGCCCAATAGTTTATAAAGTAACGTTATACCTTTTCTAAGGTCTCAATAAGTACATCCCTTCTACGATGAGCAACTTCGATGAGTGAATGATCGCTTAACATGATTTTCATTCGATTTCCTTTAATGTATCTTATGATATGACTAACGTTTACCATATGTGATCGGTGAATTCGTATAAAATTGGCTGACTCAAGAATATCAACGAATTTATTAAGGCTTTTGGATACTGTAATTTGTCTGTTTCCTGTAAGGTGAAAAATACTGTAAGATCGGTCTGCCTCGCAGCGAATGATTTGACGAAATTCAACTAATTCATATCGTCGGTCAACATATAAAGCAATTTTTCGCTGGCTGGGATCATTTACTCGGAGGTTATTACGAAATACGTCCATTCTGTTTCTATTTGAATCTCCGTCTAGATCTAATTGAAGCATCTTTTTAACCTTATCAATTGCTTGTTTTAGTTCGGTCAGTTGAACAGGCTTGAGAATGTAATCTAAAGCAGCAATTTTAATGGCGGGAATGGCATAATCCGAGTGAGCGGTAACAAAAACAACCCAGAAATCATGAACATTCCTATCGACGTAATCGAAAAGTTTAAAACCATCTTCCTCGGGCATTTCAATATCAAGAAATACGATGTTTGGCTTGGTTTCATGAATTAACCTGACGGAATCGTGAACGGAGTCGGCGATACCAACAATTTCCGCATCTTCACAAAATTCTTCAACCAATTTGAGGAGGGATTTTTGACTTTTTCGTTCATCATCAACAATGATGCATTTTACTTTATTCATAAGTTTTGAGTTAATATTTAATTAATGGGCAATCGAATTCTACTACGGTTCCATTTTTATTGCTTCTATCCGTAATTTTCATGGGTTGATAATCTGCTGAATTACCATTGAGTAAGGCCAAACGTTCTCGTGCGATATTTAGACCATGTGATTTTCGTAAGCCATGCCTTTCATCTTTGGTACTAAAAAGTTTCGAAGAATCAAGTCCCACGCCGTTATCAATAATCTTAAATCTGATTTTATCCTTTTTTAGCTTTAGTTCAATGGTAATTTGATTGACATCTTTACCTTTTCCTTTTAAACCATGGACAATTGCATTTTCTACAAAAGGTTGTACAAGCATGGGAGGAATACCATAATCACCATTCAAAATGCAAGGGTCTACTCTAAAAAGGACTTCAAAGTCAATTTCATATCGCTCTTTTTGTAAGTCGATGAAGTTTTTAAGAAACTGAATTTCTTCCTCTATTGTAATGACGTCTTTGCGAGAGTTATCCAACGCATTTCGCATGAGCTTAGAAAAGCGTCCAATAAACTCTAAAGCCTCTAGTTTTTGATTATGCAAAACATAATATTGAAGGACGCTAAGTAGATTGAAAACGAAATGTGGATTCATTTGATGCGCAAGAAACTTGCTTTCCAGACATTTTGCTTTTCGCTTAGTGATTTCCTGTTGCCGGTCAACTTTATAATCAGCTGATTTGATTTCATTGCAACTAATTAGCTCATCAATTGAAGATGATGTTGTAAAGAGTCGATAAGCTTCAGGGTTTTCAAGTTTTACCAGAGAGTAAGAAGCTTCTTTTTCTGGTAAAAATCGTGAGCTAACCCCAAAAACCGGAATCTCAAGTTTTGACCAATTTTCCCAAAGTTCGGAAAGTAAGTTCTCGAAATTTTTTAGGCTCAAATCCAAAAAAACAGCGGATATATTTTTGTACGTTTCAGTCTTGGATAATGTCCTTTTTTCATCTGAAGAAATAAAATGATAAGAAGAACTATCGCTAGGTTGAATAAGTTGTTTAAAATTTAGTCTCGTATATAAGTTGTCGCAGACAAAGAGAACCTTTGGGTGATTCAATGTCATAAGTTTTGGGTATTATGTAATGATTTAACGAATGTTATAATTCTAAGTTTCAGTATATATACTTAATTAGTTCATTTTTATAAAAATTTAGGATTGGGTTCTTGTTTTCTTAATACTATGCCGTCATTTAGTTACAAAACAAAATTATTTGAGTACTAGTTTTTTGCATCGGAATTCAAAATTTGCGATGATTGTTTTTAGTAATACTATTTACCTAGAGAAATATACCTAGTATATTCCAGACAAATGAAGAGACTTAATATTTGGAACGTTTTTTTTGGGATTTGAGCAGATTCTCTTCAAATTGGGTATTTATGATCGAGGTTTTGACTCCAAAAGTGAGGTAAGCTGAATAATAGGGGGTATATATAAAAACTATAAAATAAATAGAATAAGTAGTTACAATAGCATTATAAACCTTAATACCGACCACTTATTAAATTCTCCAGACCACTTATTAATTCAGTTTTGTAGCAAAAAACAATGCGTTTACATTCGAAAAAAGAGACTGAAAAAAACGCTTGGAGAATAAAACCTTACGTTCGGAAAATCATGCTTAAAATAAGCTGTTGAATTTTTTTCTCCTTCATTTTTCATTCTTTATTTCGTTATGGACGAATTGGCTTTGAGCTCAATTTGTTCTTTAAACTACAATCAGATGAAGCAAGTCCTGACAATTGCGGTTCTGATTCTTACGATGAGTGCGACAAACTGTTTTGGACAAGATCGTTCTGAACTCAGACATTGTCGATCGAAAGAATACAAGTATGACTTTTATGTCCAGCTAGAGGATAAAAATGTCCACTATAAAGACACGGTTTTTTATACTTGGTTTAGGGCCCAGAAAATACATACTACACAAGGTAATTCAGATGGCTATCTGTTAAATGGCCCTTATAAAAAATACTACCATTCGGGTCAGTTAGCTGAGCAGGGTGGGTATAAGAATGGGTTAAAAAATGGAGAGTGGAAAAGTTGGAGAGCGGAAGGAACTTTAATCAGCATCCATAATTATTCCAATGGTGTTTTAGACGGAGATTATTTCCTCTATAACGAGGAGGGAAAACGTACCAAAAGCGGGCGGTATAAAAAGGGATTAGACAAAGAAGTTCTGCAGCAGGAAAAACAACGATCTAAGGAAGAAAAAGGTGAACCTTTTTGGAAAAAGCTATTCAAAAAGCATCCAAAGGAAGAGGAGTCGAAGGATAAAGAGAGTAAACGAAAGCGGAAAGAAGAAAAAGAGTCCTCAGATCAAGAATCAAAAACACCTTTCTTTCAGCGACTTTTCAAAAAGAAAGATGAACAGCCTAAGAAGGAAAAGGTAAAAACGCCCAAAGAATCCAAGAAAAAAGAGGAAGAATTAACTCAAAAAAAGGAGAAAAAGTGATTCGTTCCTCTGCCATATATTATGCTTTGTTTTTGTCCATTATCATGGGAGTGATATTGGGGAGTATGGTGCTGCTCTCAGCATTGAACAAAGAATTGGCCATGAAGCTGGAACTTCCCGCTAGACTCATGGAAAATGCTGAATCGGGAATGGCATATGCTATGGTGAATCATGCTGAATTGGAAAATGGTCAGCAATTGGCAATTTCCCTTTTTGATGGAGAAATGGATTCGGTTACTTTATCCAAAAAATATTGGGGTGCCTTGACTATTTTACAAGCGAAGGCGCATCACAAAGGACAGTTTTTTGAGCGAACTTGCATTGCCGGAATTGAGCAGAAAAAAGAAGATGTTAATTTGTACGTGGTAGACAATGGCCGTCAAATTTCCATTGCAGGTGAAACCCGTTTAGAAGGAAACTGTTATTTACCCTCAGGAGGCTTAAAACGAGCTTATATTGCCGGAGAAAATTATAAAGGAAGTCAGTTATTGTATGGTAGTCGTTTTAAGGCTAACAGATCATTACCAGCCATTAACCAGGAGCTGATTGAAAAATTAACCCCACCTCAGGCTAATATCATAAGTTGGGAAGAGGCACAGGATTCTATGGTGGTTAATTTTTCCGAAACACCTCAACAATTCATCTCGGACGGAACGATAAGTATTGATCACCATTATCTCAAAGGAGCCATTTGGATTGAGGCCAAAGACTCTGTTTTTATTGGGCGGGATTGTCAAATTGAAGAAGCAGTGATTAAAGCCCCAATTATTTTTGTTGAGTCTGGGTTTAGAGGAAATGTTCAACTTTTGGCCACGAAGCGAATAACGTTGGAGGAGGAGGTGTTGTTAGAATACCCATCAGTAATGGCGGTTGTTGAGGAGTCTGCAAATAACAAGCAACCTGCAGAGATAGAAGTCGGAGAAGGAACGCAAGTAATTGGTTCTGTTTTTATGGTTCGGGAGGGATTTGATCAGCGCAATATGCCTCTACTATCCATTGCCAAAGAGGCAGAGATTGATGGTTTGGTGTATTGCCAGGGAAAAACAGAATTAAAAGGGACTGTTAATGGGAGTTTATACACTCAAAAGTTTTACCTGAAAACGCAATCTTCCTCTTACGAAAATCACATTTTAAACGGACAAGTTTTAGATCAGTTACCCGCCGAATTCATTTATGTGGATTTGCTGCGGAATGAGAATGAATACGTTCCCTTAAAACAAATGAAATTAATCCAATGAAGTTAGCTGCATTTACATTGTTTGAATCGGTTATAGCTACTTCATTGGTGGCTGTTTTGATTGGAGTTGGAACCATGATCTATTCCAATGTTCTGGCTTCGGAAAAACCATTGGCCTATCATCAAGCTAAAGCCGAAATTGATAAGCTGTTTTTTGAATTGAAAGAAGCCAAGGCCTTTTTTAATCGAACCTATGATTTTGAAGGTCATGATATCATTCAGGAAATTAAGCCTTATAGAGGCAATAAAAATCTATTGCAAGTTTCTTACACCATTCAGTCCGGAGAAAACCAATGGTGGACAGAAAAACATTTGATAGTAGCAGAAAATTTTGAGAACTAAAAACAACATAAAAGCATTTACGGTAATGGACGTCCTGGCAGGAATGGCAATCATGAGCATTGTGGTGAGCATGGTTTTTTATTTGTCCACTACCCTTAACGAGCAATATTTTGCTCTTCAAAACAGCCGTTTGGAATTGAATGATCTGTTGATAACATCCAACAGTATAATTTGTCAGGTAAATACTGCGGATGAGATTCATGAGATTCCAGACGGTTTTGAAATTAAATCATCTCATTCGGTTCCAATAAGGTACAAAAAATCGGGCAATCAATTACAATTGGTTCATGAATCAAGCTCATTGGTGGTGAGTGAAAATTTAGAAGAATTAAAATTCGATTACTTCCAAACTGGCGAACAAGAACAGCCTTTGATTCAGGGAATTCATCTTGAGTTTTTATTTCACGGTCAACTGATACAATATCACTTTTACAAAGGGTATGATGTCGGAGAACGCATTAATCAACAATTAGTTCATGTCAATTAAGTTGAATCAAAATATGGATTTGCCTCTTTCTAAAAAGGAGGAGAAAGCAGAACAAAAAGTTGGGCTTTTGCAAAGAGATATTCAACTTTTTGGGGGGGGATTTGGTGATAAGAAAAAGGAAAGCTTTTTCTCTGATTTGCGGACTTTGTTATTGGCGGGAGTTGATTTGAAATCGTCGCTGGAAATCATCATTGAAGAACAACCTAAGAAAAAGGAAAAAGAACTCTTTCTAGGAATTTATGAGGACATCATGCGAGGAAAGTCTTTGGCCATGTCCATGAAAGATTCCGGTCAGTTTTCAGATTATGAATACTACTCGGTGGAGATTGGTGAAGAGTCTAATCGATTACATGCCGTATTAGAAGAACTCATTCGATTTTATGCTGGAAGAGCCGCTTTGAAAAAGCAGATTTATTCGGTTTTATCATATCCTTTGTTTGTCTTAATGATCACGATTGGACTGGTGTATTTCATGATGAATAATGTGGTTCCCATGTTTGCCGATGTCTACAAGCAATTTGGGAGTGATTTGCCTCCTTTAACCAAACGTATTGTGAATATTTCCAATCACTTTCCAACCTACATGATGGTATTTGGTGGAGTGGTTATTGGACTATTCATTTTCATCAATACTCAAAAAAAGCAGGAGTGGTTCCGCAAATCAATTTCAACGGTCGCCTTGCGAATTCCAAAAGTGAAGAGCCTGGTTCAAATGACTTATTTAGCACGATTTACGCAGTCCATGCACTTATTACTATCGTCTAAAACTCCTTTGGTAAAGTCCTTAGAACTAACGCGAAAAATGATCAAATTTTATCCTTTGGAACAAGCTATTGACCAAATCGTGAAAGACGTGGCCAAAGGAAAATCTTTACATGAAGGAATGGCTGCTTTCTCCATTTTCCCTTCCCGAATGATTTCACTTATCAAAGTAGGGGAAAGTGTCAACCAATTAGAACCCATGCTGGAAAAATTGTCCCGGCAGTATAACGAAGATTTAAAACATCAAACCACCATTATTGGAAAAATCATGGAACCCATGATCATTCTCATAATTGGAATAGTGGTAGGAATCATATTAGTGGCAATGTACATGCCAATGTTCAACATGAGTAACATAATTGCGCAATGATGAAACGACAGAACAAAAAAGGATATTTAAAGGCTTTTACGCTAACAGAAATGCTGATGGTATTGGCCATTATCGGAATTCTCTTGATGCTGGTTTTACCCAATCAGGCATCCACAGTAGCACAGGCAAAAGCCATTGAGGCACAACAAAACCTCAACCATGTTTATGCCCTGCAAAAGAACCATTTTTTCATGCATTCTAAATACTCTGCCAGTTTGGATGAAATTGGTTTTGAACAATTGGCTCTAGTAACTGATGGCGGACAAGCTAAATATAAAATCTCCATAGTCGAAGCTTCGGCCACTTCTTTTCAGGCACAGGCTGAGGCGGTAGTGGACTTTGATGGAGATGGCGAATTTAATATCTGGACCATTGACCAGAATCAACTTTTAAAAGAAGTGAACAGAGATTAAATGTTAGCGGTGATTTTACATATCGTTTATTTTGTGATTTTATTTCTAGCTTTTTTACAAGACTGGAAATTTAGAGCGATTCACTGGGGCATTTTTTTTCTGCTCGCTGTGGTTGGAGTGGGCATAAATTGGGGAGGAGATGGAATGGAGCTTTTAGCCATCTTGACAAAGCTACTTTTTGTGTTGGCTGTTATGAGTTGTTTGTTCCTCTATATTTCGTTGAAAGAGGGACGTTTCATCAATCTCTTTAAAGCTCATTTTGGAATTGGAGATTTACTGTTCTTTTTAGCAACTGTTCCGCTTTTTAAGACAGAGAATTATGTGCTGTTTTTCATTTCAGGATTGTTAATCTCGGCTCTTGTTCATGCACTCATCAGTATAAAAAAAGAGGGAGTAACCATTCCGCTGGCAGGCTATCTAGCACTCTATATATTATTACTTAAAGGTATTGAGCTAAGTACTTCATTTAATCCTTTTCATCATTCTATTCTTTAATGCAATCGGCAAACGACATATCAATACCTACTGAGTTACAGCAAATGATCAGTTCAGAAATGGCCTGGACTTATGGGATACTCCCGTACAAGGAAGATGGAAATGATTTACATTTTTTTGTTCGCGAGTCGCAGGATATGGAATGGGTGAAAGAAGATCTGGAGGTGATTTTGGGCCGAAAGGTGATTTTATCTGCTTTGAGAGAAGAGGAGATTGAGCGTTTTTTAGGCAAATTCTATCGCCGTTCAGGATCAGCAGTTAAGAGTGAGGGGAAGAGTACAAATGTTGGTGATAAAGATGATTTTTTGTTGCGAATTATTCACGAGGCTCGTTCGGTTGGAAGTAGTGATATTCACATTGAAATTTATGAAGATGAAGCCCGCATCCGAATTCGGATAGATGGAATTTTGGTGGAGCGCTATAAATTGGATTTGGATGAGTATCCGGAGGTGGTGAATAAAATCAAGATAAAATCTAACCTCGATATTACCGAAAAACGATTGCCACAGGATGGACGTTTGAGTTTTGAGGAGTTTGATGTAAGGGTATCTATTTTACCCACTTTACATGGCGAAAAAATTGTATTGAGAATTCTGGCCCGGGATGTTTCTCAGGTAGATTTAAATAAGCTTGGTTTTGCTGAGGATGAGAAGTATCATTATTTAGAGGGGGTTCGGAAACCAAATGGAATTGTCCTAATCTCCGGCCCCACGGGCTCAGGAAAAACCACTACGCTCTACGCAACGTTAAAAATTCTCAATGAGGAAAAACGAAATATCGTTACGGTTGAAGATCCAATTGAATATACTTTAAAAGGGATTAATCAGGTTCAGTTAAAGGAGAGTATTGGTTTAACATTTACTTCAGCTTTACGTTCCTTTTTGCGTCAAGATCCTGACATTATTATGTTGGGGGAGATTCGGGACGGAGAAACGGCTCAAATGGCTATTCGTGCTGCTTTAACCGGGCATTTGGTTCTATCTACCATTCATACCAATTCGGCCTGGGGAACTATCTCCCGACTCATTGATATGGGAGTACCATCCTATTTATTGGCAGGAACCATCAACACTTCGGTGGCCCAACGTTTGGTTCGGGTACTTTGTGACAACTGTAAACGAAAAGAAACCTTAAATCCAACCGAATTACCAAAAGTATTCCGTGAAAGAGCCCTCAATCATCATCATGTTGCTGAAGGTTGTGATCAGTGTCATTATACAGGCTATGCGGGGAGAAAAGCTATTTACGAAGTCATCAGCATCGATCATGAATTATCGGATCGAATTAAAGATGAGCAACTCAAAGTAGACGAATTATTAAAGCAAAGGGGAATCAAGAAAATTAGTGAAAGCGCCTTTGACCTTCTCCGAGATGGAGTAACCTCATTGGAAGAAGTCTATGCTTTGCTAACAAATATTTGATATGAAGACAATTGTACATATACTGTTTCTTTTACTCTTTAGCTATACAATTAGCTGGGGACAAGGAAGCTATGAAGAAGCGGAAAAGCAGTTAAAGGAACTTTCAACCTTACAGCCAGGACTCAATGAAAAGGTTCAGGTGAGTGTGGCCGGAATTACCTTATCTGATTTTATTTCGGCCATTGCCTTAGAGCATAACCTCAACGTGAGTGTAGATGATGAGTTGGATAATATGGTTGTCAATAATTTTTATGACGCTTTGGTGAAAGACGTTTTTCTTTTTCTCATTAAAAAATACGATTTAAACTGTGAGGTAACAGGAAGTATCATTGCCTTTAAAAAGAAGCCAGAGGAACAGCCCGAACCGGTAGTTTATGTTCCTAAACCTATTAAGGTATCCTATAAGTCGGATAACCAATTTTTGTCTTTGGATTTAAAAAAGGATTCACTTTACCGCGTAGCAGAGGCTATTACGAAAGAATCCGGTAAAAATGTGGTGTTGGCGCCTGATGTGCGAGACAAACTAGTTTCGGTTTATATTGAAAATCGCCCTTTTGAGCAGGTGATGGACATGATGGCAAAAGCCAATGGTTTGGTTTCTTCATTGGATGAAAATGGTTTTTACTTTTTAGAAGCTGCCGCCAAACCAACTAAGGGAAATACGACTAAAAATGGTAAAAACCGTAATGGTAAAAATGGAAAAGGTGGTGGAGAATTGTTCATTCGATTAAGTGAATCAGAGAACGATAAGATTTCAGTTGAGGCCTATGATGTAGCGATTTCTGAAATTATTGAAGGAGCTGCGTCAGAGTTGGGAGAACACTACTTTATGTATGATGTTCCGGAAGGAAATACCAACCTAAAAGTGGAGAATGTCGACTTTATGGAGCTTCTGGCTCATATCATGAACGGAACCGATTTCACCTTTAAGAAAGTGGATAATTATTATCTCATTGGAAATCGAATTACGGAGGGATTAAGGGCTACAGAGCTCATACAACTTGAAAACCGCTCAATTGAAACCGTAAAGGACCTAATACCGCAAGAATTGGTGAAGGATATAGAGATTAAGGAGTTTGTGGAGTTGAATGGATTGATTGTTTCCGGATCCTATCTAAAAATTGAAGAATTACGCGTGTTTTTACAGTCTGTTGATCAGGTAGTACCTATGGTACAGATTGATATTATCATTGTTTTCTCTCAGAAATCTTCTCAGTTAGAAACCGGAATTAAAACGGGAGTAAGCGATCAACCTGTAGCTACGCAGGGAGATATTTTTCCGGGATTAGATTTAACCATGGGAGCAGAGAGTATTAATGGATTAATTAGCGCTTTTAATGGATTTGGAATCATAAATATTGGAGCCGTAACCCCGAATTTTTATGCCTCCTTAAAATTACTGGAGAGCAATAGTGTGATTGACATCAAGTCCACTCCAAAAATCTCAACATTGAATGGACATGAGGCCACCTTCTCGGTAGGAGAAACTTCTTACTATCAACAGGAGAATGTCAGCATTCAGCCTAATATATCAGGAGGATCGGTATTATCTAACAGAACCTGGTTACCGACTCAGGCCAATTTAGATATTACGGTAAAACCCTACGTTTCTGCCGATGAATCTGTCACATTGCAAATTAAAGTGAATCAGGATGATTTTAATGGAAAGGTAGATCCGGCTGCTCCACCTAATAAAACTACCCAAACCTTTGAGTCCCTAATTCGGGTAAAAAACGGAGAAACCATTTTAATGGGAGGACTAGATAAAGATAGTGATGAGGATAGCGGAACCGGAACGCCAGTATTGTCCCGAATTCCAATCCTTAAATGGTTCTTTTCATCGCGTGATAAAGACAAAGAAAAATCCAAACTGCACATTTTCATTAAACCCACTATTACCTATTAATGAAGTTTGATTTGGGATATATCAACAAGTTGCTAGTTGTTCGCCTTTTGGTTGAAGGTAACAAGGTGGAATATACTTGCTTGAAACTCAAATTCCGAAAGGGTGAAATCACTTTTGAACAGCAAGAAGGACATTTTCAGGATCTAAAAGAACTCATTAAAAAAGTATCCAATAAAGTCCCTTTTGTACTCCATTTTGAAGGAAAAGGAGTGATTTCCCGAAATGTTAAGTTGGGGACAGATTATCGACAAACCCTGTTGATGAATGCTTCGGAATCAGATTTTTATTTTACCGAGTATGTTCAGGAAGACCAACTGTTTTATTCGTTTATGAGAAGGGATTTGGCAGAGGAGCATTTGCTAGGGTTTAAGGAAAATGGTTGTCAGCTAATAGGAGTAAGCTCGGGACCTTTTACCACAGGTCTTTTGGTTCCATTTATTCAGAAGTTAAGGATAAAACTGAAAGGGTATGAATTGGTTTTACGGGAAAAGAAAATTGCTGAGGCTCCAAAAAGTGATGAGGAAGGTTTTGATCAGGTTAAAATAGGAGAGCAAATCATAAAAAGCACTCTTTTACCTTCATTGGCTGCTGGGGCACAGTTTTTTCAACCTTCTGAACAATTGACATTACCACAGGATGAGGTTTTGAATGTCCAACAATTAAATGAAGCGAAGCAACGAAACATTTTTCGCCGATTTAGTGGAGGAATGCTCATTTTCTTTTTGGCCATTTTATCTGGAAACTATCTCTATTTGCAATCTCTCAACGAGCAAATTGTAGATAATAGTCTTGAACTATCCAATCATGAGAGTCAATTAGCTCAATTGGGTAAATTAAAGGAAGAAAAGGAGCGAAAAGAAAATTTATTGCGCTCTTCGGGCTTATTAAACAAAAGCTTTTTATCCTTTTATCTCATGGAGTTAGGGAATTCCGCTCCTTCCGGAATCACTTTCGATGAAATTCAAATTCGGCCTTTGTTAGCAGAGATAAAGGACAAGCACAAAATAGAGTTTATGGAAAAACTCATCATGCTCAACGGAAAGTCTAAGAGCAGTCAAGTTTTACAAAAGTGGATTGAAGTTTTAGAGGCCAGAGAATGGGTTGAGAATGTTGAAATTGTCCATTATACCTACACGAAGAACCTGGGAAATTTTGAATTGCAAATTTTATTGAATTGAGAAAAGATCAATTTACATATCGTCAAAAAAACTATGCTTTGTTGGTCATGTTTGTCCTCTTGCTCATTGTTTGTTATAAACGATCATTTGTTTTGACTTTAACAGCCCAAAATGAGCTGGAAATGCAGGAACAACAGCTTGAAGCAGCCAATCATGCTGGAAATGACATTGAAGTACTTCAAATGCAAATTACTCAGCTCAATAAACAAATAGGAAAGTCAGGTTTAGAGTCGGATAAAGTCCAGCAAAAAATACTTGGAACCATTTCATCCCTATCCAAAGATTATGGAACTAAACTCGACCTTTTGGAGCGTACACATACTTACCAAACTGTCGATTTTACAATCTATTCCAATCAAATAGCAGTGGAGGGAGGTTTTAACGGAATTTTGGGCTTGGCTTATGAAATGGAAAATGAATTCGATTACGCTCGACTCACCAACTTATCCCTCTATAAAGAGAAAGATCACAGTACTAAAAAAACACGATTATATGGAAAATTTTTGTTCCAACATTTTAAGCAATTATAAGCAATGGTTGATGATTTTTGGGATCGGAATTATGTTCTCATCCTGCAATGTCATTTTTGAAAAAGACATTAGTGAAGAAAACGTCAACATCATTATTCCATCCCAAGGTGATACTATTTCTTCCAATCTGATTCATTTTAAATGGGAAGCCTTAAAAGGTGCGACACATTACAATTTACAGCTTGTTCAGCCCTCGTTTGCCAATATTGATGCCTTCATCTTGGACTCTAATATCACAGAAGAAGAGTTTCAGTATGTTCTTTCTCCGGGAGATTATGAATTTCAGTTGAGAGCCGAAAATTCAGCTTATCAAAGTCCATACACCGGGCCATTCCACTTTTATGTGGATAGTGTCACAGATTTATCCGCTCAATTAGTACCACTTGTTTCACCCTCAAACAACCTTTATACTAATGGAGATAATTTTACCTACAGTTGGCTCCCTAACTATGCTGCCGAATATTATGAATTCCAGTTGCGGGCAGGGAATGATTTTGAAAGCTCCGGAACTGTCTTATTTGGTGCGAGTAACATCTATTCAACTGCTTATACAGGACCTCTTGGTCTTTTATCAACTGAAGGAGCCTATTCCTGGGGAGTTAGAGCGCATAATTCCACTTCATCCTCTAATTATGCTTCTCATACTCTTTTAATTGATCGTACAAGTCCTAACGACCCAATAGCGATATCACCTGCACACGGAACTAACTTTGAGGATACCGTTGTGATGAAATGGAGTGGAGGAGTAGATCCTGGGATGATTAAAGCACCTGTTTGGGCTCAAGTTGAAATTGCAACAGATACTTTGTTTGGAACTATAATCCATGCTTACAATGTGGAAGAAGACAGCGTTCAGCACGTTTTTAGTTCACCTGGAACCTATTGGTGGAGAGTGTTTTTGTATGATAATGCCGGTAACCTTTCAACTTTTTATACCGAACATCGAAAAGTACTCATTGATTAAAATTTGATCAAAGTGAAAAATAAGGTACTCAATCGCATATTATTAATTGTTGTTCCGCTTATTTGGGGGAAGTATATATACGATTTGTACCAAAACCATCAGTTAGAGGAAGAATTAGATGGACTTCAAGCTGATAATCAATTTAATTACGCTCCCCAAACCTTTAATAAAGATACTTTTGAATTACAACTTCCCAATTGGGATCCCTTCTTAAATGAGCAGAAAAAAACACCCTCGGAAAAAAAATCGAACAGCCAGAATCAAAACGCTTCTGTCCAAGTCAAAAAAAAGGTCGTAAAAGAGGCCCCAAAGAACAAAGTTTGGCCCATTGTAGAGTATTATGGTTTTGTCCGAAATCGGGATCAGGACCGCTCGCTTTGCATGTTAAAAATTAATGGTCAAAATAAGAAGTTAGGAGTGGGACAATCTTATCAAGAATTAAAAGTGCTAAATGTCTATCATGACTCAGTTTTACTGATGTTTCAGGGGGAGCGTAGAACTATTCGTAAAGGGCGCTAAACTATCAATAAATCATCAACTTACTGGTACAAAGATAACTATCGTTTTGGAGTAAAATGATTAAAAAATAATCATGAAAAATGATTGAAAATTAATCAAAGTTTTGTATGTTTGTATGTAAGTAATTACAACGCCTCTTTTGATGGCCGATTCAAGGCCTCAACCAGAATCTGAAGAGGGATTTATCGAAACAATTTAATTATTAACCGCTGAAGGTAATGATACCTTCAAGTAGTACGAACGACCCAAAACTTATGAAAAGCGACCGACTGAACATCCTGTTGATTTCTCCTTTTGAAGGCTCCGCGAGTTTTATTAAACAACTCATTCGGAATGGCTTATACCAAACGTCGAATCTTCAAACAAGCCAAAGCGTGAGCGACAGTATCATCCAACCGGATGTTCAGTGGTTGTCTTTGATACTATTGGACGCCCGGTCCTTTCCGGGAGAAATGGAGTTTGAGCTTGATCAATTGCGTCAGGCAGCTCCTTTAGTTCCCATTATTATGTTGAGTAATGAATTGACAGCAGGACAAAAAGAACTCTATGTTCGCAAGGGAGTTCAAGAGATTCTGGATGTCAATTCGCTCAACGCCCAACGCCTGGATCACGCTATTTTAATGGCGCTGCATCGTCATCGAATTCGGGAAGAATTACATTCTTCTCTGGATTTTATGGATCAGAAAGTGGATGGATTTCATTCTCAATTACTGGGAAATCAAATGAATCCACATTTCATTTTCAATTTGATGAGTGCTTTGCAGTATTACATTTTAAATAGTCAAAAAGAGAAGGCACTTTCATTTATCACGCAGTTTTCCAATTTGATGCGAAAATCATTGGATCATTCTAGAGAGGACTGGATTACGTTGGAGGATGAAATAGAGTTTTTGAAATTGTTTGTTGAGATTCAACGGCAACGACTCGATTTTGAATTTCAAATTGAATTCAAAGTCGATGAAAGACTTGATGTGGCAGATTACGCCATTCCTCCAATGTTAGTTCAGCCTTTTGTGGAAAATGCGATCATTCACGGCATGCGAAACAAACGAGGAGTTGACGGTAAGATCATTATTGAGATCAAGTTAAAAAAAGGAAACATTCAATGCCGGGTGATTGATAATGGAGATGGCCTAAAATTGCCTCGTGTGGCCGAGGAACAGGCAAAATATGGGGGAAGAAAATCACATGCTTTAAACATTACTCGTGAACGAATAGCATTGTTGAATAAAAGCATGCGTGGGCGCCAATTTGATATGAAAATCATGAATCGAAAAGACAATGCGGGAACACTGGTGGAGTTATGTCTGCCAATTATGGAATATTAAAAAAGAAAAAGATGAAAAAGATTAGTTGTATTATCGTTGACGATGAAAGTAAAAACCGTCAGGTTTTAATGCGAATGATAGAGGACTTTTGTCCCGATGTTCAGGTTCTGGGAGAAGCAGAGAGTGTAAAACAAGCAGCTCGAATGGTGGTTGAATTAGAACCTGACGTGGTGTTTTTAGATGTAGAAATGCCAGAAGAAGAAGGGTTTAAACTGTTGGAATATGTGGATAACCGCAATTTCTGGGTAGTTTTTGTAACGGCTCATTCTCACTATGCTTTGCAAGCTATTAAAACAGCAGCTTTGGATTATATCATGAAGCCGGTT
>JAKSBJ010000382.1 GCA_022361195.1 Flavobacteriales bacterium | reverse complement strand
TAATAAGCATTTTTAAATGCAACCCCTGTACCATTAGAAACATTATCCATATCAAGCATTACCGAACCTCTAGTTACATGAAATAAAGCTTCATCAGTATCTAGATACTCTGCTCCTTCAAGTTCAATACCATCAATCACTCTATTCTCGGCAAAAACATATGGCGAGTTATGAGGGTAACTTGCTGAAAGAGGATCTAAACTTAAAAACCTCCCCAACCTAGTATCATGCATTCGAAACAAAAAGTTCACACTATTCCCTTCACCCTTAATCTCATCATCCATTTCCTGGCCCTGGAAGCCATAGCTGTAGAACAATATGGGGTTTTAGAATAGGTTGAAAATATAAGAAGTTACTTCTACCTCATATAATGAATATTAAACTTGCTCATTGTTCCTTAATCTGAACATTGGAGTCCAACATTCTCTAGGGTTGTGCTATGCTCAATGACAAAGGGTTCTTGAGCTTTGGTTATTGTGTTATGAAGCGTTTTCATGCTCCTGTAAGTGGTACTTAATTGCTAATACAATTTCTTTATTTGTTAAGTTACGTTGACCTGTTGTGGGATAACTACCCCCAAAGATTCGATAAAAACCATTTTGATAAGCTTCATTGGGATAATTAAAGTGTATTAGAATAGATCCAAGAACAGACCAAAACTGAAATTTTAGAAATTCTGGATCATAAGTATCATGATAGAACTGAATATTCTGAGGTTCTAGCTTCATAAGCAATCCAGGACGATTTTTTTCAAAAATTGATGTTGCGAGTATGCGCAAATCTTTCTCTTTGTCCTGGTAAAATTTACGTCTAGAAGTTTCAGGGATTGATTGAATTAAATCATTAATTCGATCATTTTTTTCTGCTTTCGAATAAAGGTTAACAATTTCTTGGGGAGTTAATTCAGCTTTGAATTTCTCTTCATATTGGCCGCCTACCAAGATGTTAGTAAGTGGTCCATAACCTTTAATTTTTCGACCGATTCTAAGGATTAAAATTTCTTCTAAAAGAAAAGCTTCGTGTTCAAATAAGTCTTGGAGGTAAAATTTTACATCAGGTTGAAATCCTTGTTTTTGAATCGCTTCAATTCTTTCAATCTTAAAAGATGTTATTTTTCCAGTTGATTCACTTTTATAAATGTGATCGTAGGGCCGATTTCCTTTTCCTTTGCCAATGTAAAAAACAGTTTGGTCCCTTGGGTCAACCAAACCATAAACAAAGTATTCAGCAATTTGTTCCAATTGATACAGATCCTTTAAAATGTTTCATGGCGTTTTGGCTAAGCTACGTTTTAATGCAGTTTAGGTTTTGTTGTACACAGTTTTGTTATCAGTATTTAGTAATTCGATATAAGTTATACATGTTTATGTGTTTTGAGTGATTATCGTGATGGTAATCTTTTATATCTAACTTGTATTCTGTGGGACTGATAAATGATTCTTTTAATGGAATATTTAAACTTGAACAGATTTCATATATCTCTTTTTTAACAGTTTCTTGAACTTGGCATCCCATTGTAACCGATTTTATAATCTCCTTGTCTATTTTGAAAAATGACATAGTGGAATTATTGATTTCCTTTTCTTCAGCTCTATCAGTAGGTAGTATTATTCTATATTCATCTTCATATCTCCATTCTTCAGATTTAACCAGCCAAGATTCCGTATCATCACTTAGTTTACTTGTTTCAAAAATCAGAGGTCGGTTTTTTGAATATTCCACTTTTTTTAAAACACCTACATTGTCATAAATATCTTTAGGGTTGTAATTTTTTAATCCGTCAAACATTGGAGAACCGCTATCCTTATACTGACCATTGAAAAAAGATGCTGTTGCATCAAATTCTATGCAAACCCCTTCATGATTATTGGCATAATGTGACCACATCAGTAAGTTATCTACTTTAGACGTAAAGCAAATAACTCCTAGACTTGCTCTCACACCAGCTTTCGTGTCCATATAATTTTCATAAAATGAATCACCTTCGCTAGTAGAATTTTCCAATATAGAATCTCTTGATTCTTTATCAAGTGTCAATACCTTATATCCAGGAATCATTTCAAAAGGATCATTAAACTCACCAAAGGTTGATAATCTTAGAAAGAAGTTTTCAAAAAAAGCTTTTCTGAAAGTCATGTACTTGAATACTGATTCCATAATAAATGTAAATTGTGTACAACGTACCGGCTAAGAAGCGTTGCCATCCCGCAGGGTGGCTATGATTTTTAGCCATTGTACCGGCTGGCTTTTTATTTTTTAGTTCAGAATTGGCTCCATAAAGCAATCTAAAAACTCTTCTGTTACACCTTTCAATTTTCTTCTCTGGCAAAGAGCATAAAGTTCCTCAACAGCTGAATAGGTGAAATATCTTGTGTCTAAATCACGGAATTGAGGCTTACTTGCTTCCTTAATAACTTTATCACGGTCTTCGTCAGGTGCAACAATGACATAGCGAGTTGGAAAAGGAGGAAACTTATCCTTGAAATTTTTCATTCGACTTAATCCACTCGTTACGCCCGTTGAATGTTCAACTTCCATTACGGCAGGCATAAGTTTCCCATTCTTAAACCAAATGCAGTCAATCATTAGTGCTGCCTGAATAGCATCATCATAGGCTGTCATTAGTTTTTCGTCTTTTAAGGAAGCAATGACACCATCATATTCGCCAATTCTTTTATTTTGATATAATATCCCTTTATCGTTTTGGGCAATCCAAGTCCTAAAATTTAACTGTTTCCCGATAAAATAAAGTGCGATTTGTATTTGTGCGTGTCTCCTTTGAATATCAATGTCGATTTCATGTTGTTCAAAAGAATCAGGCAAAACTAGGGAGTCGTAAAAAGCATCTAAAGCTGGAATTTCAGAGATTACAATATCGGTATCAGCTTTCTCTAGTACACCGAGCCTATGAGGTGCATCAGGTTTCCAAAGTAAATGTTTGTGTCCATGCTTTATTGCGGAATGATTCCCTTTATTTTCAATTCGACCTGGATAGCAAAAGTAGAATTCAGGAGTATGAGCCAACAAGGCCTCAAAGACACTTCTTGTATTATAACTGCCGCCAAGCACACGGTCAACGTTTATCGGTTGATTAGGATTAAAGGCATTAGCTATACGCCAAATCAATTCACTTGAAATATTCTCAATTTTTTTATCAGCTTCTGTTTCACCTTTTGACGGATTCCATCGTTTAATTCTTATTGGACCTTCAGGCAAATCAATGCCTTCAATTTTAATGACACCCTTCGTTTTTGGATTTACATAATTGTAAACTTGATTTCTGTCCAATTGATTTATAAAAGCAACTAGATTACTCGCTGATAATTTCCGCATATTTTAATTCGGGTGTTTTAGAGTTTTCAATAAACAGGCTCAAGGTTTCAGCTAGTCCTTTTGCAGCCAGAAACGGCACACCGTTACCAATAGTCTTGAACATATTTGATAGTGTTATATTTTCAGGAATTATGAACTCCTTTGGTAATGACTGAATCGCCAATGCTTCTGCGGCTGAAATTCTACGAGCTTTGTATGGGTGTAAATGGACTTCATTATTTCCATAAGCAGCTGTAGGCGAGTAACGCCATCTGTGGAGACGTTTATACGATTTTTTTAGGTCATCACCTTCTTGGATTGATTGAAATTTTGGTAAACCTGCTCGTGGTTGAAAATAGTGTTCAGCATTCGGGTGATTTGAAACATCATTTTTATCAAACCAATGTTGAACGGTTAATTTTTTATTTAACCCTTTTGGATAAGCCTTTACAGAGTTTTCAATAAACTCTTCTTGAGTTGGCCAATTTTTAGAGAAAATGTCATCTGCTTTGTAAATGGTTTTAGAATTCCAATCGAAAGATTTTATGAAAGGACTTCCATTCAACTCTAGACCAAAATCGGTTAACGTGTTTCTCTTGAAACCAATCAAAATTATTCTTTCTCGGTCTTGTGGTGCTCCAAATTCAATGGCATTTATAAGTTTCTCGGTTAAGTAATAACCACTCTTGATTAAGTTAAGCTTCATCTGGTCAAAAAATGCACGGTGCTTCTTCGTTCTGTACAGACCTTTGACATTCTCGAACAAAAAGAAATCCGGTTGATTTCTAATTATCAGTTCGGCATAAGTGGCAGAGAGTTTTCCATTTTCCCCTTTTACTCCCTTGTTTTTACCGCCAACTGAAAAATCTGGACAAGGTGGGCCGCCTATAAAACCAACCAAATCAAGCTGTGATTTAGCAGACTTCAAATCATCAGTCAGTTGTTGAGCTTGTTTTCCATTTAAAAATGAGCAAATATCATCAGTACTATGTCCGAATTGTGGTTCGGCTATATTTAGTCCTTTTCTTGAAGATTTATAAATCTCCATGAATGGTTCATGATATTCATTGACGAAAACGGTTTCAAATCCTTCTGTTTTCTCAAATCCAAGGT
>JAKSBJ010000288.1 GCA_022361195.1 Flavobacteriales bacterium | reverse complement strand
TCAATATCTTCTTCCACATCTTCTGTCTCCCGAATGCGCAATACATACTGAAAGTAAAAGCGCAGCGGACAGGTGATGTAGGTAGTGAGCGAAGTCGGTGATAAGAACTTGGCCTGCTCAGCCCCCACCAGATAACGCTCCATATTGGCCAGCACTGTAGCCGACTTTGGAATGGTGATCACCTGCTCCGTCAGGTCTACGGGCCTCAGCTTACCGGTGTACTGTTGCTCAGAAATGGAGATATTCGGTTGTTGTTCGTACTTAAGCAGTTGTTGCAAAATGAAACGGCTCCGCTCTCCTGAAGAGTCCTTGCTCACCTCAGCATCGTAGGTAAAATGGATGTTTTCAGCCCGTTGAAGTAGTCTTTTGAAGTGATATGCATAGATGGCATCCTGCTCTTCGAAGGTGGGCAGCCCAAAGACTTTGCGCAGCGCATAAGGTATATAGGTGTTCATGCTGCGCTGGGCCGGAATCTTTCCTTCATTGGCCGAAAGAATGATCACATTCTTAAAATCCAGTGTCCGGGTTTCCAGAAAACCCATAATCTGAAAGCCCTCTACCGGTTCTCCTTCAAAAGGAATTTTTGCCGCCTTAAAATGCTCCCTGACGATCTTCTTGGTCAGCTTCAGCGACAATCTTTCCGATCGCTCTGAGAGGTACTGACCGATCTTATTGAATTCCCGCAGAAAGAAATAGATAAACTCCTGATCTACAGGGTTATTCTCCTCTTCCTTAAAGTGATAGAATACCTTTGTTAAATATCGGGTGATGGCCTCAAACAGACTCTGCCAGGTGGGCTCTGCGGAGAATAATGATTTGATCTCTTTCGCGTCCAGTTGCCCCTGTAATTCACCCAGACTTACCCGGGTTTTCTTTTCCCTGATACTCCAGTTGATCACCTGCTCATAAAGCTTTGGCTGCATCAGAGACAGGTAGGCGTTGGATAACAGAGGCTTCAGGTCGTACAAATAGACCAGCACCTCTCCTCCCTCATAAACCGATTTTCGGTAGAGCTCCAGGAAGCTGTCTACCAGATCATAGGCTACAGTGAATTTTACAGGATAGCCCATGGTAACATTGACCCGATGGTCATTGAAAGGCAAGGCATATAACACGGGCAACAGCAACTTCTCATCAGCCAGTACGATGGCCGTTTGTTCAGGGCGCCAGCCACGCTCTGCTCCGGCAGCCAGCAGTTGTGCACCGATATGGGCCTGACCTGCTGAC
>JAKSBJ010000261.1 GCA_022361195.1 Flavobacteriales bacterium | reverse complement strand
CCTCATGAAAAAAGGTTCAAGTTGAATGGATTTAATTGGGTTTGAATTAACACAAAAAAATAAGGATAAACGAATTGAGTCCAATTTTTTTTCTTTTGATAAGATTCCCGGGACAGATGGGATTAACAAATTCATAGACAGCTGTTTTTTGGATGTTATCTTTAATTCAAAGTCCAATCTCAATCGTTTGATAATGGGCTTTTTGACTCTTTTTTTATCTCTTAAGAGTATGTTTGTTAAATAAAAAACGCTTCATCTATTTTTTTATCGTTCGCTCAATTTAAAGCCTTAAATTCGCGCAAGACAGGCCCAAATTTTAATTTTTTATCGAGGTAAAATACACTACTTCGGTTTGGCGTTATTGTGGTTAATTTTTGGAACCGTCTGACCAAAACTCTCTCAAAAACTATTGCTTATATCATGACTTACTCTTTAAGATCAGTTGTTTGTCTGTGTATGTTATCGTTAGGGGTATTCTCTTACGGACAGACATTTACACCGGCTACGGCACTTCCATTTTTGGTTGACACAGGTTATTGCAGATCCATTTCCTGGATTGATTATGACAATGATTACGACTTAGATGTTTATATCACAGGAACTGAATCGTACGATGCGGCAACCGGAACCTTTACTTCTTTACACCTTTTGTATGAGAATAATGGTGATGAAACTTTTACTTTATCTCCCGAATTAACATCAACACCCCCCTCTTTTGGCCATGGTTGGGGTGATCATGATAATGACGGAAACATTGATGTGTATATTGCTAAAACCTGGGGTTGGGGTGATGTGAGTGAATTTCATACTAATAATGGTGATGGTACTTTCAATTTGGAGTTAGGATCAGGAATTGTATTCGCCTCTACACCTTATGAAGGAACGGTAAGCTGGGGTGACTTTAACAACGATGGCTTTTTGGATGTTTATTTGGTGAGATGGAATAACCTATCCAATCACCTCTTTTTAAATAATGGTGACGGAACCTTTAGTGCAGCCGGAGCTGCTGGAGGAGAGGCTGTAACGGCAAATGGCTGGAGCTCTACCGGAACTTGGGGAGACTTTGACAACGATAATGATTTGGATCTCTTCGTGAGTAACTATACTTCCGGAGCGGCTACAGGCGAAAATATTTTGTATGAAAATACAGGCGGTGCATTTACAACCGTTACTGGTGCAGGATCTATCATAACAGAGACTGAAAATACGCGAGATGTCAACTGGGTAGATTTTGATAATGATCGTGATTTGGACATCTTTCTTGTGAATCAGGGAAGTCCCGATAGATTGTATCAAAATAATGGGGATGGAACCTTTACCGATGTAAGTGCTATTGCTCCTTTAGGAAGTGGTACCAGTTGGACTTCTAATTGGGGAGATTTTGATAACGACGGAGATAAAGATGTCATCATTATTGGTTTTTCCGGAACTGGAGATAGCCGTTTTTTAAGAAATGATGGAGGTTCTTTTACCCAAATAGATCCAAGTGGAATTATGCCAACGGCTACTTCCGGGTCATTGTCAACTTCAGCTTGTTTTACAGACTATAATAATGACGGATGGTTGGATGTTCATTTCACCTATCCCGGTGATGGATCAGACGATTATTTTTATGAAAATGAAGGTTCGGCTTGTCGCAGTTGGATTGAAATTGAATTAACTGGAACGGCGTCAAACAGGGATGGTATTGGAGCCAGAATTATGGCTAAAGCAAATATTGATGGAACTGATACCTGGCAAATGCATCAGGTAACCGCTCAAAATTCTAAAGTAGCTCACAACATGCAACGAACTCACTTTGGATTTTACGAGGCTACAACCATTGACTCTTTGGTAATTTACTGGCCTTCGGGAGCGGTATGTACTTTTACTGATGTAGATGTAAATCAAATCGTAGATATTAGTGAAGATTGTGTGATTACACCATTGCTTCCTCCACCATCAGGTGATCATAATTTTGTTGATTTCTGTAAAAACGAAGACGATACCTTATTATTTGGTTTAATCACTTCCGGAACCTTTGATGCCGAATGTGGTGATTGTATTGATGAAACAACCGGACTTTTCTCTCCTTCATCAGTTGAGGCAGGTACCTACACTATTATTAACCAAAAGGTTTGTGATGCGGATGATACCATTACGGTAGAAATTTTCCCGGCAGCTTATGCCGGAGCAGATACGGCTGTTTCAATTTGTACTTCAGAACCTACATATAACCTTGCTGATGCTAATCCATCTGCCGATGCTGGCGGAAGCTGGTTCTATCCGTCAGGAGGAACCTTTTCAGGTTCGTTCACTACCGGAACCGATCCGGAGGGAGATTATATCTATGTAGTTGATGGTACAGCTATGTGCCTGGGAGATACGGCAACTATAAATATCAGCTTAGCCACGGTAGGAAGCGGAAGTATTTTTGTTTCCAATAATGAAGGCTGTACACCAGTGAGTGTAGACTTTGTCAATGCCTCTGCGGCAAGTGGTGAAAGCTGTAGTTGGGACTTTGGTGACGGATCCACAGCAACGGGTTGCACACCATCCCAT
>JAKSBJ010000381.1 GCA_022361195.1 Flavobacteriales bacterium | reverse complement strand
TGATTTTGTACTGAATTGGACAGGACAAAAAACAGCTCTTGTTTTGGAGCTAAGGAGCCCAACATTTTTCTGCGATTTTTAAGTTTGAATTGCTGTAAACCATAATAGCCACCTTTTTCCTTGTCAAAACCAATGGCATTTAGTGTTCCCTTTGCTGTTTCTAAGCCGATAGCCGTATAAGTATCTCGCAACTTTTCCTTTAAAAAAGCTCCTGCTCGTTTAAGGGAAGAATTTGGTTTCATAATTCGGATGTGCTCATTGTGTGCCCAAAAAATCCCTCTGGTTTCTGGGACATCCTCCAGGTAATTATCAATGTTCACGACCATGCAACTATCACGATGATTACGAGCAGCATCTAAATCGTCACTTTTACTAATGAGTTGATCAAAGGAATTCAACAAAATGTGATACTCCAGAGAATCAATTTTTATAGCCTCTCGCCTATTTAAAAATGCTTCCCACCATTCGGGAAGTGAATCCTTCAAAGCTTCATTCATTATCAAGTCATCATCCGAATAAAAGCCACAAACTTCTGGCTCACCATTCAGCACAAGAATACGATTCAACTCAATCAGGCATGGAGATTCAAACTGAACATCACAACCCACCAAATTCAACTTTTCCGTTGGATTTTGAAAGTTATAATCTCTCATCCATTCTGCCATCTCTCTAAATTCAACCGTTTTCCAAGGCCACAATCTCAGCAGTTCCATTGCCTCTTCTAAATTCTCATCTTCTCCCTGTATGTAACGGTTCAATGGCAAGCAGCTCCCATAATCAGCTTCGAGAAAAAGTGTATTGAACTGCTTTTCCTGAACCAAAAATCGAAAAATCCGATGTCGCATTAAACTAAATTCACGGGTTCCATGGGTTGATTCCCCTAAGCCCACTACTTTAACATTTTCATCAAAAACCGGAATTTGCTGTAGGTCTGAATAATCTGTTTCGTTGGGAGAAAAAGAATTAAGCGGAACGTAAGACGGAACCTTCTGAGACAAAGCCTCTAAACTGAATGTCAAACCAATAAACAGTAAAATTACCTCCAAAAGTCGATTATACATGTTCATTTTAACCATTCTTCCTACTCTGTTTCCGCTAATGTAAGCAATCATCCTCTTTCTGCTAAGGCATGGATAAATCACTAACTTTATGTCCCATACAAACCACAGCATGAAAACATTTTTTCTATCCGCAAGCTTACTTTTTGTTTCTGCCTTTTCTTTTTCACAAGATTGGGACGTTGCCAATCCGGAAGGGAATTGGGAATTCAAAGAGCATTCATTCACCACCGACGAAGGAACCTGGATGAATCTGGATGTAAGTCCTGATGGAAAACAAATTGTTTTTGACATGTTGGGTGATATTTACATTATGCCCTCAAGTGGAGGAAAAGCAAAGGTCTTAAGAAGCGGATTACCCTTTGAAATTCAACCTCGATTTTCACCTGACGGAAAGCAAATCTCCTTTACCTCTGATGCTGGTGGAGGTGATAATATTTGGGTGATGAATGTGGACGGATCGGACGCAAGGCAAATCACCAACGAAAATTTTCGCTTGCTCAACAATGCCATTTGGAGTCCGGATGGACATTATTTAATTGCTCGTAAACACTTTACCTCTGAGCGTTCATTAGGAGCAGGAGAAATGTGGATGTACCATATTACTGGTGGATCGGGGCTGCAGTTGACCAGTCGTAAAAATGACCAACAAGATGTGAATGAACCTTGTATTTCACCAGATGGAAAATACTTATACTACAGTGAAGACATGTATCCGGGAGGATATTTCCAATACAATAAAGATCCAAATAAGCAGATTTATGTGATTTTCCGTTATGAATTTGAAACGGGAAAAATCACCAAAATTACTGGTGGACCAGGAGGAGCTTGCCGTCCGCAAATATCAAGAGACGGAAAGAAATTAGCTTTTGTTAAACGAGTTAGAACCAAATCAGTACTCTTTATCCACAATTTAGAAAGTGGTGAAGAATATCCTGTTTATGATCAGTTGAACAAAGATCAGCAAGAAGCCTGGGCCATTTTTGGAGTATACACCAACTTTAATTGGATGCCCGATAATGAAACCATCGTTTTTTGGTCAGGTGGAAAAATCAACAAGATTAACATCAATACATTAAAGTTGGAAAACATTCCATTCACAGCTGATGTTAACATCAAAATTGCTAAAGCACTTGAATTTGAAAATCCGGCCGCTCCTGATAAATTCACCGCCAAAGTTATTCGACATGCAGTGACTTCACCAGATGAAAAAATGGTTGTATTCTCCGCTTTAGGGTATTTATGGAAGAAAGATTTACCCAAAGGAAAACCACAGCGTTTAACTGAAAGCAAAGACTTTGAATTTGAACCAAGCTTTTCGGCAGATGGAAAACAAATTGTATATGTAAGCTGGAATGATGAACAGATGGGGGGCATTCACATCTATGATTTTACTAGCAAACAAAGTAAAAAGATCACAGAAGAAAAAGGAATTTTCCGTACACCATCTTTCTCACCTGAAGCTGACCGAATTGTATATGTAAAGGAAGGTGGGAACAATGATCAGGGACATACCTTCTCTAAAAACCCAGGTATCTATACGATGAATTCATTGGGAGGAGATCATCAGTTCGTAACACGTCATGGGGCAAATCCTGTTTACAGTCAAAAGGCAGATCGGATCATTTTCCAAAGTGGAGGACAATACTTTGGATCTTTAACTAAGCAATTACAATCGGTTGATTTGAATGGACAAGATGCCATCACGCATATCCAATCTAAATACGCCAATCGCATTGTTCCATCACCAGACAATAAATGGGTCGCTTTTACACTCTTACACAAAGTCTACCTTGCTCCCCTACCTCAAACAGGGCAAACATTGGACATTGATAACAACACTTCAGCGGTACCCGTAACACAATTGTCAAAAGACGCTGGAATTAATCTCCACTGGTCTGCTGATTCTAAAAAAATTCATTGGACCTTAGGGGAAGAGTATTTCACCAATGACATTAAAGACCGTACCACTTTCCTTCCTAACTCTGTTGACAGTATTCCACCAATGGATTCGGTTGGAGTTAGGATGAATCTGGAAGTGGAGGCCGATAAACCCGAAGGAACAATTGCCCTGGTTGGAGCTCGAATTATCACCATGAAAGGAGACGAGGTCATTGAAAACGGTACCATCATCATCAAAGAAAATCGTATTGCTACTATTGGTAAAAAAGAGGATGTTAAAGTTCCGGGAGATGCCAAAGTATACGAGTTGGAGGGGAAAACCATTATGCCGGGTCTGGTAGATGTTCATGCGCACATTGGTGCCTTTAGGTATGGTTTAACGACTCAAAAACACTGGCAGTTTTATGCCAATCTGGCCTTTGGTGTGACCACAGCTCACGATCCGTCTGCTCATACCGAAACGGTATTTGCATTATCTGAACTACAAAGAAGAGGAGAGTTGGTTGGACCACGTTTATTCTCAACCGGATTTATCCTTTATGGTGCTGATGGTGACTTTAAAGCTGTGATTAATTCATTGGACGATGCCCGATCGGCTATTCGACGTACCAAAGCTTTTGGAGCTTTATCCGTAAAGTCTTACAATCAACCTCGACGTGAGCAACGTCAAATGGTAATTCAGGCCGCCAGAGAAGAAGGAATTTTTGTAGTTCCGGAAGGAGGGTCAACTTTCTTCCACAACATGACCATGATTTTTGATGGACATACCGGAATTGAACACAACATTCCAATTGCCCCAGTTTATAAAGACATCATTGAACTATGGAGTAAGAGCAATACAGGCTATACACCAACGCTCATTGTAAACTATGGTGGACTTAACGCTGAGTACTACTGGTATCAGCACACCAATGTATGGGAAAATGAAAAGTTGCTGAAGTACTATCCTAGAGCCATTATTGATTCCAGATCACGTCACCGTACTATTGTTCCGGAAGAGGAATATGAAAACGGACACATTTTGGTTTCTAAGTCCTGCAAAGCCTTAAGTGACGCCGGTGTAAAAGTTAACCTCGGAGCTCATGGACAATTACAAGGATTGGGAGCCCATTGGGAACTTTGGAGCTTACAACAAGGTGGAATGACCAATATGGAAGCTTTAAGAGCTGCTACTTTAAATGGAGCTGATTACATTGGAATGGCCGAGGATATTGGATCATTAGAAGAAGGAAAACTGGCCGATTTGATCATCATGGATAAAAATCCTTTAGACGATATTCAAAACACCCAAAGTATCCGATACACCATGATTAATGGTCGTTTGTATGACACTGAAACCATGAACGAAATTGGAAATCATCCTAAAGAAAGAGGGAAATTTTACTGGGAGAACAATAGCTACAATGTTTCCTTTCCTTGGCATGAAGATTCACACTCTTTCATGAAAGCAGAGTGTGGTTGTAGAGTGGGACATTAAAAATATTGTATCTTCATGCTTCGACACTTTACTCAGAATCATGGCATGAAACGATTCTTCCTCCTCTTACTACTATGCCTGACAATTTTCGGTAGCGACTCCTACGGTCAAGCTAAAAATACAGACAGTTTATGGGCTGCCTGGAATAACCCTCAGCTTGAAGATACGGCCCGTTTGGATGCCATTTATCATTTTGCCTGGCAAAAACACCTTTTTACCAATCCAGATAGTGCTTACTTTTTCGCAGAGCAAATGCTCAGTTTTGCTGTAGAAAAGAATGAACGAATTTATGAATCAGATGCTCTTCGATTAATTGGGGTGACCTATTTAATTAAAGGAGTTTACGTAGAAGCCAGTGACTATTATCATCAAGCATTGAACATTAGGGTTGAACTGGGCGACCAAAAAAGAATTGCAGCTTCACTCAACGACATAGCCGGTGTTTATCAAAATCAAGGTGATTTGGAAAC
>JAKSBJ010000266.1 GCA_022361195.1 Flavobacteriales bacterium | reverse complement strand
TGGTGGTGATGTTCGTTTCATTACAACACCAACATTAAATCCAATTGTAATTTTTGGTTACGTATTCCGTTCTCCATTTGGTGGTGACGGATGGGTTGTATCGGTAAATAATATGGAAGATGTTATTGGTGGTCATATCTGGGTAGGTATTCTATGCCTTGCTGGTGGTATTTGGCATATCTTTACTAAACCATTTGCTTGGGCTCGTCGTGCTTTTGTTTGGTCAGGTGAAGCTTATCTTTCATACAGTTTAGCTGCTATCTCTTTAATGGGTTTCACAGCTGCATTATATGCTTGGTATAATAATACTGCTTATCCTAGTGAATTATATGGTCCAACTGGTCCTGAAGCGTCACAATCTCAAGCTTTCACATTCTTAGTTCGAGATCAACGTTTAGGTGCAAACATTTCATCAGCGCAAGGTCCAACTGGTTTAGGTAAATATTTAATGCGTTCTCCAAGTGGTGAAATTATTTTCGGTGGTGAAACTATGCGTTTCTGGGATTTACGTGCACCTTGGGTAGAACCGTTACGTGGTCCAAATGGTTTAGATATTAATAAAATTAAAAACGATATTCAACCATGGCAAGAACGTCGTGCAGCAGAATATATGACTCACGCGCCTTTAGGTTCATTAAACTCAGTAGGTGGGGTTGCTACAGAAATTAATTCAGTTAATTATGTATCACCGCGTTCATGGTTATGTTGTTCTCATTTCTTCTTAGGATTCTTTTTCTTAATAGGTCATTGGTGGCATTCTGGTCGTGCTCGTGCAGCAGCAGCTGGTTTTGAAAAAGGTATTAATCGAGCAAACGAGCCTGTTTTATCGATGCGTCCTATTGATTAAAAATCTAATAATTTAAATATGTTAAGTCTTTATTATTTAAATTATAAAAAATTATTACTTTACTATATAGTAAAGTAATAATTTTTAAATAAATCGGCTGTTGTCTATAAATATTTTTTAGTTTAATTTTATTTTATTTTATAATCAATTGATAAATTAAATATATTAATATAGTTAATTTATTAGAATAATTATAAAAGTATT
>JAKSBJ010000380.1 GCA_022361195.1 Flavobacteriales bacterium | reverse complement strand
TCTTTTCTTTCGACTCCTCATCCGATAAATTCACTGATCGGTTAAGGTGCTGAATGGACAATTTCATTGGTGTGAGCGGATTTTTAATTTCATGAGCCACCTGTTTTGCCATTTCTCGCCAGGCACTTTCTCTTTCACTTTTTGCTAATGCCTCAGCATTTTTTTGCAGTTCTTCTACCTTTTTATTGTACTCTTTCACCAATTCGCCAATCTCATCCGTTCCTTCATATTCAATTGGCTTAGAAACCGCTCCAATGGAAACCGTTCGCAAACTGTCCTGAATGTATTTTAACGGTCGTGTAAGGCGATTTGAAACCGTAATGGATAAGATAGTAGAGATGGTGAGCATTAACACCAAAATATTGATAATCGCCAACAAAAATCCTGAAATTTGACTCTCCAGTTCGCCTTGTAAAGAAATATGCTGCACATTGAGATAAGCTAAAAATTCTCCCTTTTGATTAAAGAAAGAGGAATAGGATGACAAGTAATTCAGTTTCCCGATTTGCTCCTCATGAATAAACTCACTTTTATGATTTAAATGAATAGCATTGTACGCCTGTGCATTCATTTTTTCAGAAATGAGTCCTTGAGAGTAAATTTTAGGTTGCGAAGAAGCCAAAAGATTTCCCTCTTTTGAGTACAGGTTGATATCTGTAACAAAGACTTTGGAGAATTTCTGCAAAATAAACTCCAGGTAGTGCGAATGATCGGGAGTAAGCTCAGGTTCTTTCTTTAATTTTCCTTGTAACTCAATACGCACCGAACCAGTTTTTTCTTTAATCAGATCTTTGTTACTGTCATATTTCTGTTCCACCACATAGGTTCCGGCAGCAACTCCAAAAGTGATGAGGGTAATTAAGGTTAAGCCAATTAAAACTGCCTGTATTTTGACATTGAGTTTAATGTTTCGGAAAGAGATTTTGTTTTGCAATTCCTCAAATCCCAGTGGTAAGAGTAGCAATACACCATAAATAATCAATAAATACGAAAAGGAAGTAAATAAAGTAATTCCAGAAGCCTCAGGCTTGGATAAGATGGTAATATAGCCTTCCTCTTCTTCATAAATATAGTGGCTATAACCTCCTTCGTTTCGGAACTGATTGGTTTTTTCAAACCAGTCGGGAGATTGAGTTGGGTAATTGTAATCGCCCTTTCGGATTACCAATTCACCCTCTACATATTTGGCAATAGAATAGTTTTTAAGTTGATCACTTCCTTCACTTCCCGCATCGAGCAGCAAAGAAGGAAGGCCAATTTCATCCGGGAATTTTTTTGAGCGTAATTCGGTAAACAAATATCCTGCAATTGAATCACCCTCAACAATTGGGAAATTGGCTATGTAGTTAAGTTTATCGGTATAATCTTTAACAAAATAAAGGTGATTATTAATGCCTGATATACTTCCCGATTCCTGAATGATTTCTTCCAGTCGATCATAATCTTTCAGGTTGAAATTCCTGAAATCTTCCTTCATCTTTTTATCTGCCGTAAAGAGGTAAAACTTAAGGTCGTACTTGTTTTTTAAACGGTAGAAATAGTCGTCCTCCAACTTTTCATTGAACTTGGCGTGATAAAAGTCGTTTGAGTGGATATAAGGCTGAACAAACTTATCCCTTCTCAATTTTCGTTCGGCATCATCATAGTCAAATTCAACCAGTGGATCTTTATCCTTGGCAAACTTTTCGGCCAAAACAACCCGCGCTTCCTTTTCGTTATTAGCACTATATCCTTGTAAAATATAAGCTGCATAAAAGGAAATAAAGGCGATAACCGAAATAACGTGAATGAATTTGTAGTCCTTTTCTTTATACTGAAACCAAAGGAGTGATCCACTCAGGAAAAAAGGCCAAAGCGAGGTTAGTAAGCCCTGACCAAAATAAATTTGATCTAAGAAAACATAGATCGACGAAGTAATTACCCATAAAAAAGCCAGCTTATTCCATTCAAAATCATTCTTTTTTAGCTGGATGATGATGTATTGGATGAGTTTAAAATAAGCATAGAAACTCGCTCCAATGAGGGCAATTGAAATGAAAGAGTAAACGTTGAGATCAAAAAACTGCTCGAGATCAAAGGAAATTTTAGAATCGTAAACCAGCTTATAAATGATGTGGTTGATTTGAAATGCCGCATAAAAACTCAAGAGGAAAAGCGGAACTACAAAAACTACCAATTTGAGACGTTTATTCCCCTCTTTGAACCAATTTCGTGTTCTTTTTAGCAAAAAATGCACTAAAAAGTAGAAAATGCACACATTTATGATCAAATCTCCCAATGAAGGGGCAAATTCCGAAGACGCAAATAGTTCGGGGCTAAAGAGGTGCAGATTTGCCAATGATCCTAACCAAGCTGATTTAAGCCATACGTAACGAACCACCAGTATTATTACTGGAAAAATGATGAGTAAAATGGGCTTGGAAATCAATAAACGTTGAAACGCATTAATCAACAGTTGTAGTAGAATGATAATTCCCAGCAGGTAGCTAACAAAGATGATGATTTCGAGCGGATCATTCCGCTCCATTTCCTGGTCGGGTAAAATGGAAAAAATTCGATCCCCTTCAGGATTTCTAATCTCATAACCCTCCTCATCATAGGTAATGTGTCCTCGTAAGTTTGGAACCAAATCAGATGAGAATTTATTATTCAAATCCTCGTTTTCGTGGTGATATTCATTTTTCACCAAAAAGGCCCCTACAAACTTTTGATCATCCTGCTCATAAACCGAAAAACGGTACCAACCATTTGAGAGTCGCTTAATTTCTCCCTTTTCTAAATCGGGATTGTACAAATTGGAAAGCGGAATATTATTCGTCGTCCAAACCGAAAGCGTATCCTCGGTATAGACAAAATATTCAAAGCCTCGATGTTTACTGAATTCAAAAGCCTTTTCAAAATTTTTATCCCTTAATGAGTCCTTTTCCTGTAAAGCCGAAAACTTTAACAAACTCTCTTCCAGCTCGTTGCTCTTCTCGTTAAATCGCGATTCAAACTGATCAATATCCGCCCGAACAATAACCGTATCTAGTTGAAAGTGATACAAATAAGAAGCCAGAATCCAAAAGAAGAATCCAATGAAAGCCGTCCATAGAAACCGTTTTCTGACTTTTGTTTTCATGTTAAACTATCCGGGTAAATTGGATGCTTGTTTGTTCAGTTTTTTACGAATTACGCTTATTAAGGTATCGATATTTTCATCAAAAGCAGTATTATTGGTTATGATTAAATCTACTTCTTTCTTATACGGTCGTACATAATTATCATACGCAGGTAGAACGTGATTTTTCCATTGATACATCACATCCTCATAGGTATAATTTCGTTCCTCTACATCTCGTTTTAATCTTCTTTGCAATTGCAGTTCCTCCTCTACAGACAAATAAACCGACAGATTTAATTTTTCTCTCAAAAAAGCATAATGCATTACAAACAATCCCTCTACAATCAATAAACGGCTGGGATGAACGGTTAAAATTTCCTCTTCGGTTGAAGGGTTATTAAAGTTATAACGGCTCAACTGAACCGTTTTTCCCTTCATCAAAGTATTCACATCTTTTTCTATCGCTTCAACATCCAGAGCTGTGGGTAAATCAAAATTCACCACCCCATTTTCATCTAGCTTCTGAGTTTCTTTTGGCAAATAGTAATTATCCAAAGAAAAAACAGATACATCACTTCCAAATTCGGATCGTAAATGGTCAATTAAGGTTGTTTTTCCTACTCCGCTACCTCCAGTTATTCCAATTATAAAATCTATCAAAGCCTAATTTATTTTTATTTAGCTGATACCGGAATTGTAAACGACATGTACTCCCATGAAAAATGAATTCCTGCCTCGGTGATACCATACTGCAAAGATTCTTCCAAATTTTCCCCTACTTCAGGAGTTACGTTAATTCGAGCTACGTCTTTGGTTGGATCATAATCATAGGCTCCCCAAACATCGTGCTCTTCTTTACTCCATTCTTCATTTAAAATAATCTGCCAGTCTTCCTGCTCTTTTGGTTTAACAAATAAAGCATAAGTACCTGCTGCAACCTCTGAATCTCCGAACATGACATCCGCTCCAAAAGTCACAGCTGTGGCTTCATCGGCTCCAGCTCTCCAAACCTCATCGTAAGGAACCAACTCTCCCCAAATTGTTCTCTCTTTCACATAGGGTGATCCGTAATCTACCTCTACCGTAATTCCATCAATCTCCCCTGTTGACAGTGTTCTTGGGCTTTTTCGTTTGGATTTTTCTTCCGATTCTTCTGTTTCTTCTTCTTGGTTTTCAACCGTTTCACTTCCAGACTCTTCTGTTGTATTTGCCTCAGCACTATCTTCCCCTCCACATGAAAAAAGGAATAGTGCGAAAAGTGGCAGAACTAACTTTTTCATATACCATTTTCTTTGGTCATAAAGATATAATATTGGCAGGACTTGGTACCAATCTCTCTCATTTCCTTCTTTTTAATTTTGTTAAGGCCATTTGTTGTAAAAGCCCAATAATTCTATTATTTTTCGGTATGGATTATTTAGGGTTTGACGGTGTTACCTTTACTATCATGATGATTATGTATGCAATTGGTGCAGTAATCACCATCATTGCTATCATTAGACGGAAACACAAGAAAACTGATTCCTCTGACCAAAAATCAAACGACTTAAAGGATTGGGAGAAGGATGATGGCTTTGAAATCACTTAATTAGATTTGCTACATTTGACGAGCAACAAACAATCACATGGAACTTGAAAATATTGATTGGTCAATTATTATTGGCTTTTTTGTTATTACCCTAATTATTGGACTGGTCGTTTCCAAAAAAGCTGGTTCCAGCTCGGCCGAGTTCTTTTTATCGGGCCAAAATATGCCCTGGTGGTTGTTAGGTGTTTCGATGGTTGCTACTACTTTTGCGGCTGATACTCCCAACTTTGTTTCTCAAATTGTTCGACAAAACGGAATTGCATCCAATTGGGAATGGTGGGCTTTTTTGCTCACCGGAATGTTAACCGTTTTCATCTATGCCCGACTTTGGCGGAAATTGGGAATTACTACCGATCTTGAATTTTACGAAATCCGTTACAAGGGTAAAATGGCCGCTTTTCTGCGCGGATTCAGAGCCCTTTATTTAGGGGTGTTTTTTAATGTGGTGGTAATGGCAACCGTCTGCTTAGCGGGGGTTAAAATTGGTCATGTGCTGCTAGGACTTTCGCATTGGGAAACGCTTGGAATAACTTGTGTTGTAACAGTTTTATATTCATTATTGGGTGGATTAAAGGGTGTTTTAATTACCGATTTTTTCCAGTTTATTGTGGCCATGGTAGGCTCTGTTTTAGCTGCCTATTTTATTTTAGACATGCCCGAAGTTGGTGGATTGGAGGGCTTGGTAAGTCATGAAAATGTAGCCGATAAGCTCGATTTTATTCCAGATAAGTCATCCAACTACGAATTGTGGTTAGGTATTTTTGTAGTTCCACTGGCTCTTCAATGGTGGAGTGTTTGGTATCCCGGATCGGAACCCGGTGGTGGAGGTTATATTGCCCAGCGAATGTTAGCTGCCAAAGATGAAAAACACGCCACAAAAGCTACTTTATTCTTCAATTTTGCACATTACGCATTAAGACCGTGGCCATGGATTATCATTGCATTGGCATCACTCATTCTTTTTCCAACCCTGGATGATTTGAGAACTCAGTTTCCCAATCTTAATCCCAATTTCATTGGAGACGATTTAGGATATCCGGCTATGCTGACCTATTTACCAGCTGGTTTATTAGGCTTGGTGATGGCCTCCCTTATTTCGGCCTTTATGTCAACCATATCAACTCATTTAAATTGGGGGTCGTCTTATGTCACGCATGATTTTTACAAACGCTTCATTAACAAAGATGCCTCGGACAAAAAGTTAGTCCTGATTGGTCGTATTTCGACACTCATTATGATGGTTTTAGCTGCAGCTTTGAGTTTGGTATTAGAACAGGCCAAAGAAGCTTTTGATCTCATCTTGCAAATTGGAGCTGGAACGGGCTTGTTGTTTATTCTTCGTTGGTTTTGGAAAGCCATTAATCCAATTAGTGAAATTACCGGAATGTTGGTGTCATTACTCATTGCCATTTTCTTCTTTGTAATGGACAAAGGGTTTGACCTTGAATACTCCAAACCCGTGAAGTTAATTTGGGGAGTTGGAATTACCACTGTTTGTTGGGTCGTGGCTACCTTTCTTACTCAAAACGAAAAGTTTTTGAATCCTGAATTTGAAAAAAGAGCTTTTGGTTCGGGAGCCAAATTCAACAATATGGGCTATAAGGTTCTTTCTATCTTTTTAGGTTGTGTTGGTATTTGGAGTGCCCTCTTTGGAATTGGATACTGGCTCTTTGATCCCGGCTTACAGGTAGTTGGCTTTTTAAGCTGTTTTGTTGTTTGTACAGTATTAATTGCACTTTTCTGGAAAAAAATCTTTGATTAAGTTCCCAATTTCCTTTCCGGCTATCGCATTATAAATCGTCTTGATTTCTTACCTTTGTCGATCTAATTTTCAATAAAAATGACACGCACTGAAATCAAACAATTATTGAGCTCCTATACCCTTGGAGAAACCGTAAACATTAAAGGATGGGTAAAGTCCAGCCGACAACGTTTTGTTCACATTAATGACGGTTCAACCATCAATAATATTCAGGCGGTACTGGATATTGATACAATGGATGAGGCTTTACTCAAAAAAATTACTGTTGCTTCAGCCCTAAGTATTGTAGGAAAAGTGGTAGAATCACAAGGAAGCGGACAGGAGATTGAAATTGAAGTAGAGTCGGTAGAGGTTCTTGGTGAAGCTGATCCGGAAGAGGTAAGAAAAACGATTCTACAACCTAAAAAACACAACCTGGACACTTTGCGTGAACAAGCACACTTAAGATTCAGAACCAATTTGTTTGGGGCCGTTTTTAGAATTCGACACAGCGTTTCTTACGCCATCCACAAATATTTTAACGACAGAGGATACTATTATATTCACTCTCCAATTATCACCGGTTCAGATGCCGAAGGTGCCGGAGAAATGTTTAGAGTTTCTAACCTCGACCCTAAAAATCCACCTTTGAAAGAAGACGGATCGGTTGATTGGTCCGAGGACTTTTTTGGAAAAGAAACTCACTTAACGGTTTCGGGGCAATTAGAAGCTGAGTTGGCAGCCTTAGCTATGGGGAAAGTTTACACCTTTGGTCCAACTTTCCGGGCTGAGAATTCAAATACAGCTCGTCACCTTGCAGAATTTTGGATGATTGAACCAGAGGTTGCATTTAACGACCTTAAGGACAACATGGATTTAGCTGAGGATTTTCTACGCTACGTTTGTCGTTATGTGATGGAGAACAACGCTGATGACTTAAAGTTTTTGAACGATAGAGAAGTAAAAGAAGATCAACAAAAACCAACAGCCGAGCGTAACGAAATGTGTTTATTAGATCGATTGAAGTTTGTTGCAGATAACGACTTTGTTCGATTGACTTATACAGAGGCTATTGACGTTTTAAGAAACTCTAAGCCTTACAAGAAAAAGAAATTCAAATTCCCGGTTGAATGGGGTACTGATTTACAATCAGAGCACGAACGGTATTTGGTAGAAAAGGAATATAAAAAGCCGGTTATTTTGACGGATTACCCTGCTTCTATTAAAGCTTTTTACATGCGTTCTAATGACGATGGAAAAACCGTTGCGGCCATGGATATTTTATTCCCTGGAATTGGCGAAATTATTGGTGGTTCACAAAGGGAAGAGCGTTACGACGTTTTGCTTCAAAAATGTGAAGAGTTTGATATTCCAAAAGAAGAGGCTTGGTGGTATTTAGATACCCGTAAATACGGAACAGTACCTCATGCTGGTTTTGGTTTAGGATTTGAAAGAATGGTGATGTTTGTGACTGGAATGACTAACATCCGTGATGTGATCCCTTTCCCTAGAACGCCGAAAAAAGCTGAATTTTAAAATCGGACTGAGACGGTAAATCCGCCTAAGACTCCCACTCCATTTTTAAGGAGATATGTTTGAGGACCCGTTAGGTTTTGCTGATAGGCTCCAGATATTCCTATGCCCGTACGTTTCCCCGGACCCAAATAAACTTTTAACCCCACGGTAAAGTCAAGTGTAGTATAAACTTCCCGTGCTCCTCCTTCAAATTGGTTTTGAATATAGGTTTCTTGAGCCCCGTCCAATTCGGAAGTGTTATGGAATAGTACTTCGAGATTACTCTTGGTACGAAAATGAGGGGTTGTTCCAACGGTAAAACTAGGTTCAAACCATCCTCCCCTGAACAACATAGGTGCAATCCCAAATTCCATTGGAACCGTCAAATAAGTCACTTTTTGGCCAAAATAATCCACATCGTCAATAACGTCATCTCCATTCCAAATTTGCCACAAACTGTTATTATTCATTTTGAGGTGAAAGCCATGCACACCTGCTCCCACACCAACTGTCAAAACCTTTAAAAATCGATAATTGAATTTAAGATCTACTCCACTCAGTTTAACAAATTCATAATTATTAGAAGTAAAACCACTGTGGTTACTTTGAAAAAAGAGCAGATTATAATGTGGCCTTAAATTCAGAGACATTTTGGGAATGGTATCTCCTTTCTTTTCTACCTCATTCGGAACATAAGTACCTACTCCTTGTGCAATGACACAAGCAGGAATGAACAATAATAAAAAGAGTAGTTGTTTCATTAGAACATATTGGCTAAAACTATAAACGCTTAACCTTAGGTTGTTGGTTGGCTAATTTCTTTTACCCTAACAACAAATACCGCACCATCTTCATTTCGATAAGAAACCTGTCCAAACAATTGCTCAGAAAGGGCTTCAACAATCTCCATTCCCAATGAATTAGAATTTTTGACGCTAAATCCTCGTGGCAAACCAACTCCATTATCTTTTACCGTAATGGTGAGATATTCACCCGTCTCAATGCGAATCGCCAACTCCGGAAAAGGTTCCGTTCCAAAAGCATGTTTGAAGGAATTGGTAATAAGCTCAGCAATGATTAAACCTAATGGAACTGCCGTATCCAGTCCAACAAAATGGGCTTTTCCCATCACCATAGTTTTCACTGGTTTATCCGGATTTCCGTAAAGGCGTTTTTGGCTTTCCATCAAGTCAGTCAAATAATTTTTGAAGTCGACTTTTGCCAGGTTAGATGACTGATAAAACTTTTGGTGAATGAGGGAAATGGATTGAATTCGATTAATACTTTCTCCTAAAACTTCTAAGGTTCCCTGATCCGAAACTTTGTGTCGTTGAAGATTCAATAAACTTGAAATAATTTGCAGGTTGTTTTTTACCCTGTGATGCACCTCTTTCAAAAGCAGATCTTTCTCTTTTAAAGAAACATCAATTTCATCATTTTTGCTTTCGATAGATTCTTTTTGCGACTGTAAAATTCGGTTCTTTTTTCGGATGTTGATTGAAATAAACAAAAGGCAAAAAGTCAGAACTCCACAAACTGTAATCGCAATCCAAAGTTTTTGGTTCTCACTCTTATCATTGCTTTGACCGTAATAACTGTTTTCGTAGCTGACATTTTCCAGACTAGAATCTTCCAAATAGTATTTTTCCAACTCTTCTTTTACTTCCAGTTCATCATCATCAATTTGATCTTTTAAATCGACGTATTTTTCGTGATAAATTAATGCCTGCTGGTATTTTCCCTGCGTCTTATTTAATTCATAAAGCCCTTCATATCCGATCAACACATCATTCGGACGATTTCGTCTTTTTCCCAAATCAATACAGTTGTGGTAAGCCGATTCGGACTCAAGAGGCTTATCCATTTCCTTATACAGATTTCCCAAATGGTAATTGACCTCTGCCTGTCCGGCTATTTCATCATTTTTTTGATAATAAGATAACGATCTATTCAGGTACTTTTCGGCCTTTTCAAATTTTTTCTGAGCCGCATAAGAACTTCCCATTTTACTCCACAATTCGGCTCGTTGAATGTGATTTTCAGAAGGCCATATCTTCTCTGATTTTTCATAAAATCGAAGTGCTTCATCATCTTGTCCTTGTGCTGCCCAAACTTGACCAATCCCCAAATAAGAGAAGGCCATGCCCATCGTATCTTCGGCATTTCCAAAATGCTTTAGGGACGTTTGATAATTGTTTCGAGCCTCTTTAAAACTTTCTAATTCTAACAAAATATGAGCAGAAATGAGATACGTTTCACCTTTGGCATCCGCATCACCTTTTTCCTCCACCAAACTAATGTTTTCATTAATTGTCCGCTGCGCTAAATTCATAAAGCCCAGGTCTTTCTGAATCATTGCCAATTTATTGCTGCTTTCAATTAAACTTTTGGTGTCTCCAATTCGTTTTGCCAAAGCTTGTGTAAAATCAGTCACCTCCAAACAATATTCCGGATCATGATCAAAAATTGCATCCGATATTTGTAATAAAATGTCTAAAGAATCGACACTAGATTGACTTTTGGCAAGCTGCTTAAATAGACGGTCGGCATTGGGCTCTTTTTGTCCGTAACTGTTTACAGCCCAAAATCCTACCAAAAAAACGATAAAACCAATATGTTTAAATAGTCGTTTCAAAGTTTAATGTTTGATAACTAAGGTATTAAAGCGCCGAAGGTAAGAATAAAAAGTTCGTTATTATTGCACTATGAAAAAAATTTATTTCTTGAAAAGCTGCTCAACCTGTCAGCGCATCCTTAAAGAATGGGGAGTAGATGATTCTTTTGAACTACAGAATATCAAAACAGAATCGATCACTGAAGAGCAATTAGATCAGATGATTAAGCTTGCCGGATCGGCTGAAGCTTTGTTCTCTAGAGTAGCCATGAAATACCGTGCCTGGGGACTAAATGAAAAGGAATTATCAGAGGCTGATTATCGAAAATATATTTTGGAAGAATACACTTTTTTGAAGCGTCCTGTTTTGATAATTGACAACGATATTTTTATTGGGAACTCCAAAAAGAATGTAGCTGCTGCATTAGAGCGAATACAAAATTCATAAGTGGGCGAAAATTTTAAATCTCATTTGGCCCTCTTCGTGGCCAATTTAATGTATGGTGCCAATTATGTAGTGGCAAAAGGCTTAATGCCTGGAACTATTGGTCCTAATGGATTCATTTTCTTTAGGGTAATTGGCGCTACCATTTTATTTTGGATTTTATTTCTTCTTTTTTATTTCGAGAAAGTAGCCCGAAAGGATTTCGGACGCATTGCCATTGCTGCCCTTTTTGGTGTTGCCTGCAATCAGCTTTTGTTTTTTAATGGATTGACTTTAACCTCTCCGGTCAATGCACCGGTGATTATGACAACAACCCCCATTTTGGTGTTGATTTTATCGGCCATTATTCTGAAACAAAAGGTTTTTGCCTTACAGTGGGTTGGTATTGTTGTTGGAGCCATAGGTTCAATTTTGCTGACTTTGCTGAATTCGGGACAAGGCTATTCAAGTGGCTTGGGCGATGTTTTCATTTTTATGAATGCCATTTCCTACTCTATTTATCTCATATTAGTAAAACCCTTAATGGTAAAATATAAGCCCATTACCGTTATTACCTGGGTGTTTACTTTTGGCTTGATTTACGTTTGTATTTGGCCATTAACGATGAGTGAAGTAAGCCTGATTAAATGGGAAGCGTTTGATTTGGAGAAAAGTTTGCGCTTTTTATTCGTAATTATTGGAGTGACCTTTGTTCCTTATTTACTGAATATCTTTTCTATGAAACGACTCAGTGCTTACATTGCGGCCGTCTACATTTATTTACAGCCCATTTTAGCCACTTTCTTCATTTATGTTTTCATGGCATTGGGAAAAGAAGATTACACGGGCGACATTACCTTAATGAAGGTGTTTAGCGCACTATTAATCTTTTGTGGGGTGTATATGGTGATTAGGCCTTCTCAGTCAAGTGCTCAAAAATAATTCTATACTCCAATCCCTCTTTGGAATTTATTTGCTCTAACTTAGCATCAATTTGATCGCATAGAATTTCGACTAAGGACATTCCCAGAGATTCGTCTGATCGACGCATTTTAGTAATTCCCTTTCCGTTATCTCCCACCACTAAATTGTAATAACCGTCCTTTTCAGTTAAGTGTAAATAGAATTTGCCTTCGTCGTCCTCTTTAAAAGCATATTTAAACGAATTACAAGCCACTTCATTTAAAATCAAGCCCAGTGGAATAACAGTATCGGGAAATAAGAAGAGATTTCCTGCGTCAATAGACAATTCTATTTCTATTCTTTGATCATCTGTTCGGTAAAATTGTGCTAGAGATTGTAATAGTTTTTTAAAGTATTTTTCGATGTTAATAGAGCTTACATCCCTACTTCCATAGATGATTTCATGAATATAAGCCATGGTATTTACCCGCATAATGCTGGAGTCAAACATCTTGGCTAATTCATCATCCTTTAGCGCCTCTTTTTGAAGTTTTAAGAGACTTGAAATGACCTGTAAGTTGTTTTTTACGCGATGATGCACTTCTTTCAACAACGTATCCTTTTGCCGAAGGGACTCTTTGAGTTTATCCTCGGCGTATTTACGTTGAAAGAAAATGGGAACATCATAATCCTCACGACTATCAAAATTGGCTTCCTTTTCCAAATATTCATGAATTCTATCCGCGGGAGCCATAATAAAAGTACAATGATCAGCTCCCTGAGCTTCACAACATATTTCAACTGCCGTTAATGAAAGACCAAAACTCTCCTCACACCATCCTGATGAATAACCTGCATTCATCATACAAACTGGATTTTCTGTTTTCTTTCCAGCCTTTATATAAGCTTGTGCTTCAAACGAATTATGGTGGATATATTTGATGAAATAATCATTATCTGGAGAAGGATTACTCTCTGGTAACATCTCAACGTTAGCCCAACCAGTAAAGGCAAAGTGCACCGGACCAGCCGACAATTTTTGGATGGGATCAGTCAAGTCCATTTTTCGGTGAAAGGCTTTTGCATCTTCCCTCCCCAAAAGGTGGGCAATATCAAACAAAAAGTTGTTTCCAATACGAACTGCCTCTTCCTCTCCCCGATTAGAGTATAACTCTTTAAATACTTCAACAAATTCATATGAAATAGCACAGCTTCTCAGTAAAACGTAACGTTCACCATTAATAATGATCTCGGCACTATCGGGATCGTATGAATTGTTTGAGAAGTAGTCATTAACACTATTTTGAGCTTGTTTAAAAATGGATTTGAATTCATCCGGCACAATTACAGTGTCCTTTTTCATCTCATAATTAAAGCTGTTTCGAAGTTTACGATTCTCTTGTTTTAGAGCACGAATTTCTTCTTTCAGCTTTTCTATTTCTGAAGAGGGGGGCATGAGGCTAACAGTCTTTCAAATGAAGGTAGCAATAAAAGTAAGACAAAACAAAAAAGGCAGAGTCAATACTCTGCCTTTTAAATTTCTATCGTTTAAACCAACTATCTGGCAATAATCAGTTTAACTGTATGCGATGTATTTTCATTGGCCAGATGGATAAAGTAAATTCCACTTTCCAAATCTTCTAATCCCATTTCCAAACTACCTTTTGAGTTGGCAATTAACTTCGTTCTCACCAATTCACCTAAGGTGTTTGTCATATTTAGTACAATGTCATGCTCTCCCTGGAAGTCGTAGAATACTGTTACCTGATCCATTGTTGGATTTGGATACAGATCTATCAACCAATCGTTGTTTTGCTCTGAGATGCTATTTGTATGTGCATCATGAACGACAACAACTAAGGTATCCGTACATCCTGAAGCGGAAGTAACAATAACGGTATAAGTTCCCGGAATCAAGTCTCCGATATCTTCCGTTGTTTCACCATTATCCCACTCAAAAGTGTAAGGAGCATCACTAATGAATTCATTGATTGAGATATCAATTGATCCTGTAGGACAATCAGCACAAGCTGCACCAATTACCTCAGTTACCTCAGCTTCAAACGTAAACTCATTGGTCACTGTAAATTCAAGTATGATTTGACATCCATCCGACTCATCTGTTACAATAACAGTATAATCACCAGCCGAAATGTCTGTTAGGTCCTCCGTTGTTTCACCATTGCTCCACTCGTAGCTATAAGGTCCAACACCTCCTGTTACGGTTAAGTCAATAGCTCCATTTGATCCTTCACAAAGCTCTCCTGTTACCTCTCCACTGGCTGTTACCCCACTAGATACATTAACGATTGTCGCTTCGATAGTATCGGTACATCCTGTAGCCGTATTGGTGATAACACATGAGTAGGTTCCCGAAGTTAATCCTGTTAAATCCTCGGTTGTTTCACTATTACTCCACTCAAAGGTCATTGTTGCTCCTCCCGTAATGGTTAAATCAATCATACCCATACTGTCTAAACAGAATTCATCTGTCACCGCAACGTCCACCGTAAAGTCAGGATCATTGATAATATCAAATGATAGAACTTCCTGGCATCCCGTAACATTAGATGTTACTGTGATTACATAAGTTCCCGAAGTTAATCCTGTTAAGTCCTCGGTTGTTTCACCGTTATCCCACAAGAAATCCAAATCAGTTTCTCCTACTACCGTTACATCAATTTCACCATTGTCACCATCACACAACTCATCAGTAGCAGTACCACTAACAACTATGTCGGTTGAGTCGGTTACAATTACCTCAATGTCCACATCACAACCTCCTGGGAAGTCTTCGTCTGTAATTGTACAGATGTAAGTTCCGGCTGTTAATCCACTAATGTCCTCGGTAGTTGCACCACTATCCCAATCGAAAGAGAAAGAAGGTCCGCCACCTGTTACGGTTAAGTCAATAGAACCAACACCCTGTGCACACCAATCATTTGATGAAACAGCAGAAGCTTCAAAGGTTCCTACATTGTCAATGAATACATCTACTGTATCAGTACAACCGTTCGCATCAACCGTAATGATTTCCCAGTTGTCTGTGTAAAGGTTTTCAAGCAATCCTACTGGAGGACCGTCAGTAAATCCGTTTGCAGTAGTTGTAAATGGTCCTGTACCTCCTGATAGTGTATATTCTATTACACCATTGTTTCCATCACAGAACTCGTCTGTTGTTGATACAATGTCAATTGAGATGTCACTGGCAATATCAACTACTGTGTATGTCTCTGTCAATGTACATCCAACATCATCTGTAATAGTTAATTCATAATCACCTGCTGATAAACCATACAATGCTGTTGTTGATGGATCTCCCGCCGGGCAGTATCCTGTTCCAACGTACAACGATCCGTCCGCTGGATCTGGTCCCTGACTGAATACAACTGATCCGTCAGAATCCAATAGGTCAAATGAAACTTCACCATCAAAGAATCCTCCGTCCCAGATTAACTCAATAGTCTCTCCGTCACAAACTTCAAATTCTTCATAGTTATAACCTCCACTAAGTACGGTAAATTCACCTATTTCGGCACCATCAATTTCAACAGTTACTGTAGCGGTATTCCACGATGTTCCGGTATCAAACATCTCCAATGCCCAAGTACAGCATTCAGATGGTGATGCTCCCGTCCAGCTGAAGGTGTAAGGATTGATTCCTCCAGAAGCTGTTACTTCAATATAACCTTCTCCGTTTCCACAAAGCTCGTTTCCAATTTCTACATCTGCCTCAAGGCTTGCTGCAGTATTTTCAACTTCAGCTTCGTAGTTAATTACACAACCTACGTTGTCTGTAATTGTACAAGTATAAATTCCAGCTGACAATCCCGAAATGTCCTCAGTTGTAGCTGATGTGTTCCATAAGTATGTATAAGGAGCTGATCCTCCACCAACAGTAATGTCAATAAATCCAGTCCCGTCATCACAGTTTTCATCTTCAACCAACTCAGCTGTAACAGCAAATGATCCACTGATGTTTTCAACTGTCGCTGAAATAACTACTGAACATCCAATATCATCTGTCACTGTTAATTCATAATCTCCAGCTGATAGACCTGAAATATCCTCGGTAGTTGGTCCACTATCCCATGTATAAGAATAAGGAGCAGTACCTCCAACAACCGTTACATCAATAGCTCCGGCACCATCTCCACAACTTTCGTCTGTTACCAGATCAATAGTTGCATCAAAACCTCCCGAAATGTTATCTACTGTTCCACTAGTTGAAACTGTACATCCATTAATATCTGTAAGTACCAAACTGTAATCTCCTGCGCTCAATCCACTGATATCTTCAGTGTCATCTCCGTTATCCCAATCAAATGTGAAAGGAGAAGAACCTCCGGTGTAAGTAATATCGATTGCTCCAGCTCCGTCTCCACAACTTTCATCCGTCACTACAGTTGATGTGATTTCAAGATCACCATTATCATCTCCAACGGTGAAGTCACCACTTACAGTACATCCGTTAATATCGGTCAATATAACTGTATAATCCCCGGCAGCTACCCCACTTAAATCTTCTGTTTCGTCACCATTATCCCATGCAAAAGTCACTGGTGCTGTACCTCCAACAAAAGAGATATCAACACTTCCTGCTTCATTTCCACAAATTTCATCACCAATCACTCCTCCTGTAATAGCTAAGTCACCTCCATCATCCTCTACCGTGAAATCCTGGTTTACTGAACATCCAATAGCATCGTCAACCACTACGGTATATGTTCCGGCAGAAACGCCTGTGATATCCTGAGTTGTTGCTGCATTACTCCATGTGTAAGTATATGGTCCGATACCTCCTGAAACAGTGATATCAACAGCTCCGTCACCTGCACTACAATTTTCATCTGTCACTGAAGATGCTGAAATATTCAATGTTCCTGCATCGTTAAGAACTGTTGCTGTAACATCCAATTCACAGCCAGCAGCATCTGTTACAGTACAACTATAGGTTCCTTCACTCAAGGAAATTAAATCTTCTGTTGTTGCAGAGGTGCTCCACAAGTATGAAAGCGGATCTGTTCCACCTGAAACAGTGATGTTAATTGATCCGTTTCCAATTCCACAAGTCTCATCAGTTACATTAACATCCAATAGAGTTAAATCTCCGGCATTATTCGATACAATCAAATCTCCGGTTGAAACTTCACATCCCGAAGCATCCGTCACCGTACATGAGTAGGTTCCTTCATTTAAACCTGAAAGATCCTCTGTTGTAGCAGCTGTATTCCATAGGTAAGAATAAGGTCCTGTTCCGCCCGAAATGGTGATATCAATAGCACCTAAATCGTCATCACAATTTTCATCCGTTACCACCATATCATCAATAGCTAATGTTCCGGTATTATTTTCAATTTCAACATCGGCAGTTACAACACAACCAGCATCATCTGTTACGGTGTAAGTGTAAGTTCCGGCAGATAATCCTGAGATGTCCTCAGTTGTCTCAGTTGTACTCCATAAGTAAGTATAAGGTGATGTACCTCCTGTTACAGTTAAGTCAATCGCTCCAGCTCCATCTCCGCAACTTTCATCAGTACTTGATGAGGCAACATCCAATGTTCCTGGGTTATTTGCAATTACGATATCTCCCGTTGTAATTGAACAACCAGCATCATCAGTAATGGTACATGAATACGTTCCGGCCGATAATCCTGAGAGATCCTGTGTTGTTGCCGAAGTATTCCACAAATAAGTGTATGGTGCAGTTCCACCTGTTACACTTAGGTCAATTGCTCCGTTAGTTCCACTACACATTTCGGCAGTTGCAACGAAAGATTGAGCTAAATCACCTGCTTCATTCACTACTTCTACTGTCATTTCCTGCTCACATCCGTTTGCATCAGTAACTGTAAAGTCATACGATCCGGCAGAAAGTGAACTGATATCTTCTGTTGTAGCAGCAGTTGACCAACTGTAAGTGTAAGGCGCTGTTCCGCCTGAAATAACCATATCAATAGCTCCGGCTCCGTTTCCACAAATCTCATCAGTTACAACAGCATTGTCAATGTCAAGCGACCCTGGAGTGTTATCAACTGTTTCGGTGATTTCAATCGTACATCCAACATCATCTGTTACGGTTAATGTATAACTACCGGCAGACAGATCCGTGTTATCTTCAGATGTTGAAGCGTCTGACCATGAATAAGCATAAGGTGCTGTTCCTCCAGAAGTAGTTACGAAAATAGCTCCTTCACCATTTCCACAAACTTCGTCTGTTACGATATCTACTTCTACATCCAAATCACCTGGTGCATTGTAAATTACAATATCACCCGTTGATACAGTACATCCAATATCATCGGTAATTGTACAATCGTATGTTCCTTCTGATAAACCACTAACATCCTCTGTTGTGGCAGCGGTTGACCAACTATAGCTGTATGGTGCAGAACCTCCAATGATTGTTAAATCAATGGATCCCATATCGTTATCACAATTTTCATTTGCGGTTACGATACTTAGGATATCTAATGTTCCGGCCCCATTTAATATGGTGAACTCTTCTGTTTCCATAGTACATCCCGAACCATCTGTTATGATACAGCTGTATGTTCCGGCAGATAGTCCTGAAAGATCTTCGGATGTTGGTCCTGATGACCATGCATAAGAAATTGGCAGTACAGCTCCCGTCACGGTAAGGTTAATTCCTCCGTTTCCACTTCCACAAATTTCATTGGCAACAACCGCTGTGTAATCCATTGTTCCGGTGTTATTTGAAACAACAAATGAAGTCTCAAATGAACATCCGTTACCATCTGTCACCTCAACCGAATAGGTTCCGGCTGATAAACCACTAATGTCCTCCGTTGTTGCTCCAGTACTCCACAAATAAGTATAAACCAGAGTTCCACCAACAACAGTGATGTCAATTGATCCGTCACCGTTTCCACAGTTTTCATCAGAAATAGTTGAAGATGAAAGATCCAATGTATAAGTCTCATTTCCTACTGTAAATGTTTCAATGTGCTCACAACCATTTGCATCATTAATAGTAATGGTATAATCACCAGCAGAAAGGTTGATTAAATCTTCAGTTGTTTCACCATCACCCCAAACTACTGTATAAGGGAAAGTTGCATCCGTAACAGTAACATCCAAAGCTCCTAATCCATTTCCACACTCTTCATCTGTGATTACAGCTTCGGCATCTAAGTAACAGAATTCTGAACAAGCCGAAACATCGTTGATTAGAGTATACATTTCAGAAGCGGTACATCCATTTGCATCCGTAACTGTTACACTATAGTCTCCAGCAGATAATCCTGAAATATCCTCAGTATCATCACCCGTATCCCAATCAAAACCGTAAGAACCAGAACCACCTGTAACGGTAATATTAATGGCTCCATTTTCTGTTCCACATTCTTCATTTTGAAGTGACGCTAAACCAATTGTAATTGGTGGTAAAGAAGGAATCGTAATATCTTCTGAATAAATACATCCTACAGCATCTGTAATAGTCAATGTATATGTTCCGGCAGTTACTCCTGATAAATCCTCAGTTGTCGGTCCTGAAGACCAGCTGTAGGAGTAAGGAGGTGTTCCACCCGAAGTAGTAACATCGATAGCTCCGTCTGTTGAACCGATACAAGAAGCGGTTGTAACAACCGTCGTAATATTAATGGAAGAGGTATTGTTCAAAATAAACTCTAAAGAGTCTGTACATCCATTATCATCTGTTACATAAACAGTATATGTTCCGGCAGAAAGGCCAGTAATATCTTCTGTTGTTTCACCATTTGACCATAAATATGTAAATGGTGGATATGCACCAGAAACGGAAATGTTAATTGATCCATCCGAACCTCCACAAGTTGCTTCGGTAATAAACCCATCAATTACGATTTCATCTGGCTCTTCAATAACCACTAACGTATCTGGTAAATCAGAGATAAGTGCAATATTCCAATTGAAAATATATCCATTATCCAACGCCAGGTTATCCGTTACATTCAGCGTCCAGGTTCCATCCAATGATGCACCTAATAATCCACTTAATGCTTCAAAAGATGTATAAGAACCTGATGGCAGGTAATTATCGGTATAATCACCTCCTGTTGAAGCCGGAATGGTATGGGTATAAGTATCTGACTCATCCACCATTGTTCCGAAAATTGGCATATCGTTAAAACAATATTCAAATCCGGTTCCAGGGTCAGTTAAATCAGAATCGTCTCCATCAACCGGACCAGAGGCATAAGGCTCTCCAAGGTCACAAGAACCTCCACCAGGATATTGTTTTAAGATAACTGCCTCACCTGAAGGTGCAACAATTTCAATTTCCAAATCTCCCAAATAGGAGTGCTCCATGGTCATACAAATCTGTTGTAACTGACTCATGTCATCCAATGTTTCGGTTGGACCAAAACCTGAAATATCAATAGTTGTTGAATACGTATCACCAGTACCATCCGGTAAGAATGTCGTATCGGCATCAAATGAACCTCCGACCACTAATGCCTGTGCAAAACAACCATAAGAATCGTATACCTGAACCGAATAAGTTCCTGCATCCATTCCTGTTATCGGATCAGATGTATAGGTGGTTGTAGTTCCGGCGCCCGCATCGTCCGTGACATAATAGGTATAAGGCGGGTAGCCACCGGAGGCATCTACATCAATTACACCAGAGGCATCTTCAAAACAATCGAGGTCCGTTCCGTCCAAACTAAAGGTAATTGGATCGGAATCCTGTATCTCCAAAATAGCGGTGTCAATTTCAGAACAATATCCTACCTGGTAAATAATGTAAACGTATTCTGACCCTTCAGCAAATCCGTCTGAAATAGCATTGATTACAATTGTTGCTTCAGTTGATCCAGAAGGAATTGTAATACAAGTGTCAATGTACTCATAATCGATTCCGTTAGTAGCAGTACCTAAAACGTCATAGCAAATTTCAGTGTCCTCATCACTTGGATTTTCAAGGCTAAAAGTAAATGTTGCAGGTGTACACCCCTCAAGACCAATACCGTCAGCAAGAACGGTCTCAGTACTTACAGAAATTCCGTTTGAAGAGAACGAAGATGCTTCTAGGAAAACTGCAGAATCCCAATCTGTATCTCCAGCATCACCAATACAAATTTTAATATGGTAAGTTTCTCCACAAATAACGGATGAAGCTGCCTGAAGAACAGTTGTATGGGCATCATATTCAACTGGTTCAACCGGTCCGGCAACAGGTGGATTATTCACCCAGTATGGACAGTTGGTACAAGGTCCTACTCCTGCAGGTCCGTTGTTAACATTGTTAATAGCAACCGGAGTACTTGTTCCGGGAATTAAAGCAATATTTTCTGCTCCATCAGTATAAGGCCCTGTAATTCCGGGACCGCTAATAAAAAATCCGAACACATCGTTAAAGGCCGATCCTACATATTCGTTATACTCTTCAGAGGCGAAAATGTAATTGAAGACTACCGAGTCTCCTTCGGGAATGAAGTCAAACTCCAAAATTGCTTCATTGTTGATCGTCGCCGTTCCG
>JAKSBJ010000163.1 GCA_022361195.1 Flavobacteriales bacterium | reverse complement strand
AGCAGCCACCACAAAAGTCATGAATGTCTTCGCCATATCAGACCATGAATTTTGCACCTCAAACACAGGGGCTTCATATTTGTAAAGCGAGGTGTCAGCCTTACCCGTTTCAAAGAACGAGTTAAACATAAGCTTACGTGCTTCATGCTGGGTTGCACTGATAGAAAGGCCGTGACCAAGCTCTTCAAGTATCACCAATTGCGCATTAGGTAGGTGAGGATACAGGTCATCCACCGTATTCCTGAGCGGTGTTGAAAAATCAAGCGTGCCGTTGACAAGCAAAATTTCCACATCCGTCGGGCGTACTTCTTCGAACTGTTTATATTCAGGGGCTGTAGGCCAGTTTTGTACCATCCCCCATAAATAAAGTGAAAATGGCGACCCAATTATATAATTGTCCGGGTTTAAGTCGCTCCTGTAATCACGGTTTGGGTCATAATATCCGTGAGAACTTGCCCCCATTGCCAAAAAATGCCCCCAACTTTGAAAAGGCTTTGAAACAATCATGGCATCCATCATCAAAGAAACAATGGCCATGCCGCTTGCATCACCTTCGGCAGCATCCAACCACATGTCAACAATTGCAGGGCCGTTTACCGGTGGGCCATCTGCCGTTTCAATGGATTCAAAGAAACCCAGATGAGAGGCCATTTTAACGATATTAGGATCAATCGAAATACCCATCCAACTCTTGGGCATATTCTCTGCCACAGAGCGCATAGTCTCAATCAGGTTATCTGTACGAGAACTACAATAAGCGTCACGTGCGCACAATTCAGAATATTGACGCACCTTGTCATCCACCACATCAGGCTCCCAGAGAAACCCACCTGGAGGGTTCACTGTAACAAGAGCAGCGCGGCTGATACTTTCCGGATACATCCATGCATATATGAGCGCAACACGCGTACCATAACTGTTGCTCCATAAATGAATTTTCCCGTAACCCATTGCCTTGCGCGCGTCTTCCATATCATCAATGGTTTGGTGCATTGAGTAACCTGCAAGGTCCACACCTTCAGAAGCAAGGCGTTCGACACACAGTTTTGACCCAACCGCATATGCATCCAAAGCAGCGTTGCTGACAAAACCACCCGGTGCATTATCAATTGCATCAGCAATCTCCGGGCAACTCAGCTGGACATCACTGTCAACGCCGCGATATCCTACCATGACAAGATCGTGCTTTTGCAACAAACCGTCCGTCTCTGAATCCACATAATTGCT